>NZ_NQYT01000017.1:0-40897 GCF_009192935.1 Xanthomonas sp. LMG 12461 | reverse complement strand
GGCGGCGCGGGATTGGGGAGTCGGGATTGGGGATTCGCGAGGGCGGGAATGTACGGCGCTGTTGCGAATCCCGAATCTCCAATCCCTACTCCCGCACCTTCTTGATGCCCAGCACCACCGCCAGCACCACCGCGCCGGCCACGATTCCCACCAAGGCGTTGCCCAGCGCAAGCACCAGGCTGCCCAGCCCGCCGGTTGGGGCAATGCCCTCGATGGCGTGGTGCAGCGGGCCGATGCTGTGCACCAGGATGCCACCGCCGACCAGGAACATCGCCGCGGTGCCGGCGATCGACAGCGTGCGCATCAGCCACGGCGCCAGCCACAGGATGCCGCGGCCGATCGCCGCGGCGGCGTCACCCTTGCGACTCAGGTACAGCCCCAGGTCGTCGAGCTTGACGATGCCGGCGACCAGTCCGTAGACGCCGGCGGTCATCGCCAGCGCGATCGCCACCAGCACCGCGAGCTGCTGCACGAACGGCACGCCGGCGACCACGCCCAGCGACAGCACGATGATCTCCGCCGAGAGGATGAAGTCGGTACGGATCGCACCCTTGACCTTGTCCTTTTCCAGCGCGAGCACGTCCACCTGCTGGTCGGCCAGCGCCTGCACCTGTTGCGCGTGACGTTCCGCGTCCTCTTCCTTCGAATGCAGGAAGCGGTGCGCCAGCTTCTCCACGCCCTCGAAGCACAGGAAGGCGCCGCCGATCATCATCAGCGGGGTGATCGCCCACGGCAGCCAGGCGCTGATCGCCAGCGCCGCCGGCACCAGGATCGCCTTGTTCAGCAGCGAGCCCTTGGCCACCGCCCACACCACCGGCAGTTCGCGGTCGGCGTTCACCCCGGTCACCTGCTGCGCGTTCAGCGCCAGGTCGTCGCCGAGCACGCCGGCGGTCTTCTTGGCCGCGACCTTGGTCAGGATCGACACGTCGTCGAGCAGGGTGGCGATATCGTCGAGCAGGGTGAACAGGCTGGCGCCGGCCATGCGGGGATTCCATTCGGGGTGAGGGGCGATTCTCGCCGATTCCGCCGACCAGGTGCGTGAGCAGGCCGGCCTCAACCGCGCGTAACGCCGGCCCGGCTATCGTGCGTCACACCGCCGCACGGCATGCACAGGACACCGCATGGACCAGTTCCTCACCGCCCCCCGCGCCATCGTCGACGACGTCCTCGCGGCCGCGGCCATGCTGCAACCGCTGCTGCTGTCGGAAACCGACAGCGGCAACCGCATCGTGCTGCAGGCCGAGCGCGATCCGCGCCAGGTCGCGGTGCTGTCCGGCGGTGGCGCCGGGCACGAACCGGCGCATGCCGGCTTCGTCGGCCCGGGCATGCTCAGCGGCGCCATCGCCGGCGACCTGTTCGCCTCGCCCGGGGTGGAGGCGGTGCTGGCGGCGATCCGCGCCTGCGCCGACGCGCCCGGCGTGCTGCTGGTGATCAAGAACTACACCGGCGACCGGCTCAACTTCGGCCTGGCCGCCGAGCGCGCCCGTGCCGAGGGCATCGACGTGGCCAGCGTGCTGGTCGCCGACGACATCGCCCTGCCCGACGCGGCGCAGCCGCGCGGCATCGCCGGCACGGTGCTGGTGCACAAGTACGTGGGCCACCTGGCGCGCGAGGGCGTGCCGCTGGCCGAACTGGCGCAGCGCGGCCAAGCCTTCGCCGACCGCCTCCTGTCGCTGGGCATGGCGCTGTCCAGTTGCAGCGTACCCGGCCAACAGGTCGGCCGCCGCGCGCCGGAACTGGGCCTGGGCATCCACAACGAGCCGGGCGCGCGGCCGGTGCAGCCGGGCACGGTGGAAGAGGCGTTGGCGCTGGTGCTGGACCCGCTGCTGGCGCAGGCCGATGCGCGCCTGGGCGCCGACGCGCCGCTGGTGCTGATGCTCAACGACCTCGGCGGCTGCTCGACGCAGGAACTGGGCGTGCTGACGCGGCTGGCGCTGCAGCGCATCGGTGTCGCGCGGGTCGCGCTGATGCCGGTGCCGGCAGCGCTGATGACCTCGATGGACATGCACGGCTTCTCGATCACCCTCGCCCCGGCCGATGCCGACGTGCTGGCCGCACTGCAGGCACCGGTGCAGACCCTGGGCTGGCCCGGCGTGCGTGTGCCGCATGCGGTGCAGACCTTTGCGCCGGCACTGAAGCGCGACGACCGCCACCGCGATGGCGCGCGCGATGCGCAGTGCGCAGCGGCCCTGGGCCGGGTGGCGCAAGCCCTGATCGCCGCGCAGGCCGAGCTGGACGCGCTGGACGCGCGCAGCGGCGATGGCGACGCCGGCAGCACCTTCGCCGCCGGCGCGCGCGCCCTGCGGCAGGCGCTGGACACCGATGCGCTGGCCACCGGCGACACCGCCGCACTGGCGCGCGGCCTGGCGGCGACGATCGAACACAGCATGGGCGGCTCCAGCGGCGTGCTGCTGTCGATCCTGTTCACCACCGCTGCCGGTGCGCTGGCGGACGGCCGCGACTGGGTGCAGGCGCTGCAGGCCGGCGTGGCGCGGATGCAGCACTACGGCGGCGCGCAACGCGGCGACCGCACCCTGCTCGATGCGCTGCTGCCGGCACTGGACGCCCTGGCACAGGGCGCCGACGTGGAGGCCGCCGCGCGCGCCGCCCGCGCAGGCGCCGATGCCACCGCACAGCTCACCCGCGCCGGCGCCGGCCGCGCTGCCGCGGTGCCCGCGGACGCCTTACGTGGCGTGATCGATCCCGGCGCCGAAGCGGTGGCGCGCGCGTTCGCGGCGTGGCGGTGAAGCGGCCGGTCGGGTCGGCCGATGCGGTGCGAGGCAGGTCTGGGTCAATCGGGGCGGCAGGCGTGTTCGGGAATGCCCGTCGCGGCTGAAGCCGCTCGTACAAGGCTTGCGGCGAGCTGTCCGAGCGCACTGTGGGAGGGACTTCAGTCCCGACGCGCGCAAGCCAAAATCGCCAGTTGCTTCGGAGCAACGCCCCGTCGCCCCCCTACTCCGCCGACGCCGCGTCCAGCACCTGCGCCACCGCCTGCAGCGATCCGCGCACCGAACCGGACTGCAGCGCCAGCGGCTGAGTCTTGCCGCGCACCACCACCTCCATGCGCTGCGGCACGCCCTGCGCGTTGCCGACGATGCGGTAGGTGGTGTCGCCACGCGCGAAGCTGAGCAGATGGCGGTCGGCGTCGTAGTCCATCGCCTCGCCCTGCGCGTCCGGATACAGCAGATCCACCCGCTGCTGCGCGCCAAGCGCCGCGTAGTACGGCGCGCCGCTTGCGCCGTCGCCGACATTGGCGAACACCACGATGCGCTTGCCAGCCGGCGCCAGGCGGAACTCAAGCAGGATCTTGCGCTGACCCACCGCCGTCTCGCCTTCCTCGTCCCACAGGTAGTGCATGTCGGCCACGCGCTTGCCGGCACGGTCGCGGTACACCGTCTCCTGCGCCAGTCCCGGCCCGTCGCCGCGCGCGTCCTCGACCGTTTCGCGCTCCAGCAGTGGCGCGCCATCGCGGATCGAGTATGTCGCGAACTGGTGCCAGCAGCAGCCGTCCTTGGTCATGGTGTGGAGTTCGCGCGCCTGCGCATCCACCTCGAACAGGCCGCAATTGCTCTGCGCCAGCTCGGTGAAGTCCGCATCGGCCTCGAAGCCGTCGGCGGTGCCCAGGTACACCTGGTAGGACGGACCGTGGTAGCAGCTGTTCTGGCCGTCCATCACCGCCAGATCCTTGATCCCGTCGAAATTGAAATCGTCGTAGATCAGCACGCTCTGCTCGCCGTACGGCAGTTCGTGCACGTTGGCCTTGACCTTGCCGCTCTTCGCATCGGTGTCCAGCACCAGCTCCGGCGAGGCCACCTCGAGCAGCGGCGTGGCGTTGCCGCGGGCGAACACGCGCACGATGCCGGGACGGAACACCTCGCCGCTGTCCTCGATCTCCAAGGTGGCGCGGTAGCGATCGGAGAAGTCCTGCAGGTCGTAACGGCGGTGCGTGCTGGCGGCGAAGGCCTTGGCGTCGAAGTCGTCGCCGGCATACCGCTGGGTCTGCGTCGCGGCGGTCGCAGTCGCGGTCGACGACAGCAGCACGAGCAGCAAGGCCAGGCGTGCACGCGCCGACAGCACACGGGCATGGCCAACGGCATGCGAGACGATGAAGGACATGGTGGTGTTCCTGGCAGCGGGCAGCGAAAGCCAAGGGTAAGGCCGGCCGTGGCGGCCGGCCAGAGGCCAGCGGACCTCGGCGCGTCAGAACAGCGCGCGTGCCAGCGCCCGCAGCGCCGTGCGCGCCTCGGTGGCGATGCCGCCGCCGTCCTCGCCCAGCCAGGCCGCCACGAGCAGCACCACGACCACCCCAGCCGCCAGCAGCGCGAGCCGACGCCACCTCATCGGTCGAGAGCCCTGCCGAACAGGCAAGGTGCCGGTGCAGCACGTCGCGTGGCTGGCGTCATCTGCCATCGGTCGACGCACCACGACCGTCCGTTGCATCCCTGCCCGCTCACCGCCATCGCCACTCACCCTGCTGCACTGCGCGCTGTTCTCTGGCTCTCGTTGCGGGGCAGGATACGCCGTGGGTGCGTCGTCCCAGCAACGGCCGCCGCCGGGCTGGCCGCCAGCGCCGTCGCCGACCTTGCCGCCGGCACCACGCCCGCGCACCTGCGATCCACGACGCGCAGCGGGATTCACCACGCGACGACCCGGCCGTCGCCACACTCGATCGCGCCCATCCTTGCCCGGAGCCCACCTTGAGCGCGACGCCCGACGCTGCGGCCACGCCGCACGTGGTCGGCGGCCTCAGCCGCCGTACCCAGATCCTGCGCCTGCTGCTGCGCTACCGCAGCTCCGGGGTGTTTTCCGGCATGGACATGGAGACCGCCCAGGGCGAGCACGAGCTGCCGCCGGAAGGCACGCCGGAACAGTTCGTCACCGATCTGGAGGCGCTGGGCCCGACCTTCGTCAAGCTCGGGCAGATGCTGTCCACGCGCCCGGACGTGGTGCCGCCGGAGTTCGCCACCGCCCTGGAGCGGATGCAGGAGAACACCACGCCGATTCCGAGCGAACGCATCCGCGAGATCGTCGAGGCCGAGCTGGGCGTCGGCATCAACAAGGCCTTCTCCGCCTTCGACGACACCCCGCTGGGCAGCGCCTCGCTGGCGCAGGTGCACCGTGCCGCGCTGCGCGACGGCACCCCGGTGGCGATCAAGGTGCAGAAGCCCGAGGTCGCCGCGCAGGTGCGCGCGGACCTGGAGGTGCTGCGCAGCTTCGCCAGCGCCGCCGACAAGCTGACCGGGCTGGGCCGGCGCATCCGCTTCGCCGACTGGCTGGCCGAGTTCGGCAAGGCGCTGCTGGCCGAACTGAACTACGAGGCCGAGGCCGAGAACCTGGCGCGCTTCGGCGAGCACCTGCGCCCGTTCCCGCAGCTGTGGGTGCCGCAGCCGGTGTGGGACCTGAGCAGCCGCCGCGTGCTGACCATGCAGCTGGCCGAAGGCGTGCGCGTGGACAAGATCTCCGGGCTGCGCCGCACCGAGCAGCCGATGGACGACCTGGCCGCGGCGCTGGTTCGCGGCTACCTGGACCAGATGTTCGTGCACGGCGAGATCCACGCCGATCCGCATCCGGGCAACCTGCGCGTGCTCGCCGACGGACGCCTGGCGATCTTCGACCTGGGCATGGTCGCGCACGTGCCGCCGAAGCTGCGCGAGCGCCTGCTCAAGCTGCTGTTCGCCGCGGTCGACGGCCGCGGCGAGGAAGTGGCCGAGGAAACCATCGCGCTGAGCACGCGCCTGGAGGACTTCGACGAGGAGCGCTACCAGCGCGAGACCGGGCAGATGATCGCCCGCTACGCGGCGCACGATGCGATGTCCGAAGGCCGGGTGGTGCTGGACCTGGTGCGCATCGCCACCGCCTACGGGCTGCGCACGCCGCCGGAGCTGAGCCTGCTCGGCAAGACCCTGCTCAACCTGGAAGCGGTGTGCCGGGCGCTATCGCCGCACCTGGACACCCGCGTGGTGGTCGAGGACCAGTTGCAGCACGTGATGCGCGCGCGCCTGAAGAAATCGCTGTCGGCGGCCAACCTGGCCAGCGAGGCGATGGAGCTGCAGGCGCTGCTGCGCGAAGGCCCGCGCCGGCTCTCGGACATCCTCACCCTGGCCGCGGAGAACCGCCTGCAGGTGCGCGTGGCCGGGCTGGAGGAATCGCGGCTGATGGAGAGCCTGCAGAAGATCGCCAACCGCGTCGCCGCCGGCATCGTCACCGCCGCATTGATCCTGGCCTCCACGCAGATGATGCGCATCGACACCGGCAGCAAGCTGTTCGGCTACCCGGCCATCGCGATGGTGCTGTTCCTGCTCGGCGTGATCCTGGGCCTGGGCATCGTGGTCAGCGCCGTGCTGTTCGACCGGCGCATCCGCGCGCGCGAGGAACGCGGTAGGCGCTAGAAGCCGGGAGTGGGGAATCGGGAATGGGGAATCGCAGGAGCGGCTTCAGCTGCGACCTGCAGCACCGGTAGCTGGCGGCCAAAGTCGCTTCGCGCTCCACCAATCCCGAATCCCCACTCCCGAATCCCTGCTACGCCTGAGGATCGCGTAAAAGCTTCACTTCCTGCGGCGACTCCAGGGCGATGCCCTCCTCGGCCAGGCGCTGCAGCAGGGCGAAGAACAGTTCGCTGCGGGTGCCGTAGGTCAATCGCGGCGAGGCCACGTAGGCGAAGCTGTTGAGGGTGACGTGGCCGTTGGCGATGGAGTCGATGAACACCGACGGCGCCGGGTCGTCCAATACGCCCGGATGCGACGCGTACAGTTCCAGCAGGATGGCGCGCAGCTTGACCACGTCGGTGCCCAGCGACACCGCGAACTGGATCTGCACCCGGCCCAGCGGCCCGGCCAGGGTCATGTTGCGCAGGGTCTTGGTGATCAGTTCGGAGTTGGGGACGATCAGGGTGGAGCGGTCGCCGACCTGGATCTCGGTGGCGCGCACGCTGATCCGGCGCACGTCGCCTTCCTGGTCGCCGATCTTGATCCAGTCGCCGATCTTGACCGGGCGCTCGGCGAGCAGGATCAGGCCGGACACGAAGTTCTGGGTGATCGACTGCAGGCCGAAACCGATACCGACCGACAGCGCGCTGACCACCAGCGCGATCCGCTCCAGGCCGATGCCCAGCGCGGCCAGCGCCCACAACGCCGCCAGGATGATGCCGACATAGCGCGCCACCGTGCTGATCGAGTTGCGCGAGCCGTCGTCCAGTTCGGTCTTGGGCAGGTAGGTCTGGGTCAGCCAGCGATGCAGGTACTGCATGACGCCCAGGCCGAGCAGCAGCACCAGCACCGCGCGGGCGATCGCGCCCGGATACAGCACCACCTTGTCGCTGAGGCGGATGCCATCGGACAGCAGCGAGAACCAGTCCGAGACGATCGAGACGTTGGTGCCGAACGGCATCAACAGCGCGCCGACGCCGATCAGCAACAGCACCACCCGTATCAGTGCCGAGGTCAGCACCCCGGCCTGCTCCAGGCTGCTCGAGCGCACCCCGAACGCGCCATTGGCGGCGCGGCCGATGCGGCCTTCGCTGGCGAACAGCCACAACGCGAAGTCGTCGGCGAAGGTCATCAGCAGGCGGATCGCGCCGACGATCATGGTGATCCAGATGATCTGCCGGGTGATGAACAGGCCCAGGTGCAGATAGCCCAGCAGCGCCGCCAGCAGCGCCACCACCACCGCGACCTTGACCAGCACGCCGATCAACGCCAGCGCACCGCCGTGCTGCCCGGGCGGCGGCGGTTGCGCATTGGCCAGGGCCTGCGCCGCCGCTTCGGAGTACTGGCGCCGGCGCAGCCGCGACAGGCTGGTCAGGGTGGCCAGGATCAGCACGCCGTAGACCAGCGCGATCACCCCGTCGGCGGCGACGGTGGCCGAGTCGCTGGTGCGCGCGGCCTGGTTGATCACCAGCAGCATGCTGCTGAGCCAGGCCAGCGCCGCGGTGGCCCAGGTGTACTTGCGCAGGCGTCGCGCGGTGGCGTCGTCGATCGGGAACAGCCGCCAGCTCGGCTGGTTCGGCAGCAGCACGCTGGCGCCGAGCGAGCCCATGAAGGCCGCGGCGAAGCTGACCACCACGAAGCCGTTGAGCACTGCGTCCAGGCGCTCCGGCACCGCATCGATGCTGCGCAGCGCCTCGGCCAGGGCCAGTGCGGCCAAGCCCGGGGTCAACGTGCCCAGCAGCAGGAACCAGATCGCCAGACCCGACCGGCGCAGGCGGCTGCCCGGCGCGCGCGACACCGCATAGCGCTTGCCCAGCCAGCGCAGCAGGTAGCGCAGCGGGAACAGCAGGATCAGCGCGATGGCGATGCCGACGCCAAGCGCACCGCTGCCATGCTCGGCGATCGCGTCCTGCAGCGACTGCATGCCGAGCGTGTACAGCGCCAGCAGCTTGGCCTGGTCGTCGGGGAAATCGGCGGCGATCTGCTTCCACAGCGCCGGCGACAGCGGCGACGGCGAGCGCAGCGACAGCTCCTGGCTGAAATGCTCGGCGCGCGCGCGTTCGATCTCGTCGGCCAGCTGCCGCGCCTCCACCACCATCAGCTTGCCGCGCTTGACCCCCGAGTCCAGGCTGTCGCGCTGCTTGGTCAGCGCCTTGCGCTGCGCGGCGATGTCGGGGGAGTCGCCGGTGGCGGCCGCACCGAGTTGCTGCAAGCGTGCATTGACCTGCGCCAACTGCTGCGAGAGCGCATCGGCGGCAGTCTGCGCATCGTTGGAGGCGTCGGAGACCTGCGTGACCAGGTCCTGGAAGGCGGCCTGGTTGCCGGCATCCACTTCCTTGCCGCGCGCGTCCTTCAGCGACTTTGCGGCGTTGTCCAGCAGGGTCTGCGGGTCCGGCGGTGCGTCGGCGGCGTCCTGCGGCTGGGCCGACGCCACCGCCGCGCACAGCCACAACAGCAGCAAGGCGTAACGCAACAGGAAAGAGGACGACGCGGAACGGGGCAGCAGGCGCACGCAGGGACCGGCACGGGCAAGCGCGGACCACCGCGCGTGCGGCGCACTATACGGCGCGGTGCTTGAACCGGGCCAGCGGCGGGCGCGGGCGCGCGTGCCGTGTGGCCGCGCCGGTGCCTGCGCCGGCTGCCTGTCGCGACCGAAGCGCGCCGCTCCTACGACGGCAGGCGGGTCGCCACGACCGATACCCGGTTCACCGCGCGTCCGTCGTCAGCACGATCTTGCCGATATGCGCGCTGGATTCCATCAGCGCATGCGCCTGCGCCGCCTCCTGCAGCGGGAAGCAGCGGTCCACCTGCGGCTTGATGCGACCCTCTGCCAGCAACGGCCACACCCGCTCCTCCAGTTCCCGCGCGATCGCCGCCTTTTCCATCACCGAGCGCGGACGCAGGGTCGAGCCGGTATGGGTCAGCCGCTTGGCCAGCAGCGGCATCAGGTCCAGTTCGCGCACCTTGCCCTGCTGGATGCCGATCTGCACGATGCGCCCGTCCAGCGCCGCGGCCTGGTAGTTGCGCGCCAGGTAGTCGCCGCCGATCAGGTCCACGATCACGTCCGCGCCGCGGCCCTCGGTGAGGCGCTTGGTCTCGGCGACGAAGTCTTCCTCGCGATACAGGATCGCCGCCTCCGCGCCCAGCGCCAGGCTGGCCGCGCGCTTGTCGGCCGAGCCCACGGTGCTGATCACCCGCGCACCGAAGGCCCGCCCGAGCAGGGTGGCGACGCTGCCGATGCCGGAGGTACCGCCGTGCACCAGCAGGGTCTCGCCGGACTGCAGGCGGCCGCGCTGGAACACGTTGGTCCACACGGTGAAAAAGGTTTCCGGCACCGCCGCGGCCTCGGTCAGGCTCAGCGCCGCCGGCACCGGCAGGGCGTTGCGCTCGTGCACCACCGCGTATTCGGCATAGCCGCCGCCGGCGACCAGCGCGCAGACCTGGTCGCCCAACCGGTAGCGCTCCACGCCCTCGCCCAGGCCGACCACCTCGCCGGCGAACTCCAGCCCCGGCAGCGGCGAGGCGCCCGGCGGCGGCGGATAGCTGCCCTGGCGCTGCATCACGTCGGGCCGGTTGACGCCGGCCGCGGCCACGCGCACCAGCAGTTCGCCGCGCCCAGGGTGCGGCAGCGGCACGCGCACCGGCACCAGCACCTCGGGCGCACCGGGCTGGCGGATCTCGATCGCGGTCATGGTGTCGGGCAACGCGGCGGCGTGGATCGGGGACATGGCGGGGTCCTGGCAAAGAGCGCGGCGCACGCAGGCGCAGACGCGTGGGGGAACCGCGATGATCGACCTTCCGCGCTGAGGGGTCCGTGACGGCGGGCGATGTTCGCGATGAAGTGCACGAAAGACCTGCCTGGTCCTCTCAGGCCGTCTGCAGTCGGGACGGAAGTCCCTCCCACAGTGCACCCGGCGGGCTCGCCGCACGCCCCTGTGGGAGCGACTTCAGTCGCGACGCGCGTGACGATGACCGCCAGTCACTTCCAACGCCAACGGTGTCGAGGCGTAGCGCTCCGCTCACGCAAGCGCTCAAGGTAGGCGGCGTCTACTCGCCCACTGGCGCCGCCTGCGCCGGCCACTCGGTCATCGCCGGCACGGCAGCCTCGATCCGCTGCGGATCCAGCCGCGCCTGCAGCGCCGGCAGCGCGATCGCCAGCGGGCAGCGCAGGCGGCCGCCGCAGCCGGGCAGCGGCCAGCGCCGCTCGCGCAGGCTGCGGCCGTCGAAGCGATTGGCCCGCAGCGCCGGCAAGGTCGGCACCACGCTGCGCAGTTGCAGGAAGTTCTGGCCGTCCTGCCGCACCATGTCCAGCAGCAGCGCACCGCCGGGCGGATACGCGTCCGGCTGGCCGCGCACGATGGGATCGATGCCGAACAGGCCGGCCAGATGCGCCAGGTTGGTGTCGTGGCCGAGCAGCACCAGCGCGCGCGTGTCCGCCGGCGCCAGCGGCGCCACCGCCGGCGCCTGCCCGGCCGCCGCCTGCAACGTCGCCAGCAGATGCGCGAGCAGGTTGGAGCCGCCGGCACGCGCCGCCGGCAACGCCCGCTTGCTGTAGGCGAAGGAGGCGTTGTGCAGGCCGATCAGCCGCTGCAGCGCCACGGCATCGGCGCGCCCCCAGGCCACCTGCGGCAACGGCAGGTCCTGCGCGTACTCCAGCATCAGGTTCTCGGCCAGGCTGCCGGCGGTCTTCAAGACCTTGGCCGCCTGCACCGGATCCTGCAGCCGCTGCGGATCGTCCAGGTGCGGCGAAGCCTGCGCAGCGCAGGTCGACCCCGCGCAGCCGGACAGCACCCGCTGCAGCGCCCGCAGCCGGCTGCGCGTGGCCGCGTCCAGGTGCAACGGCGGCGCGGGCGCATCGTCGTCCTTGTCCTCGTCCTTGCCGAAATGGAACAGCGGATTGTTCTGCGTCGTCGGCAACGCCAGGTAGTGCGCCTGGCATCCCGGCAGCAGCCCTTCGGTGAAGGCCGCCGCGCTGTCGTGGTTGCGCGGCGTGCTGTCGGCGATCACCACCGCGCCGGATCCGGCGCAGTCCGGCGCCAGCGCCGACATGGACAGCCAGCGCTGCCGGTAGCGCGCACCCAGCGCCTGCATGCCGGCGGCGCCGTGCGCGGTGAGCTGGCCGGGTGCCACCGGCCATTGCGGCCAGGGTTGCGTGGCGTACCTGGCCAGGTCTTCTGGCGATTGCGTCGGTGCGCGCACGCCATGGCGCATCACCACGATCGTCAGGCGCACCTGCGCCGCATCCGGTGCGGTAGGCGCCTTGGGCGATGCCGCCGCCGGCCAGGCGGCGCTGGCGACGCAAAACACCGCGGCCAGGCGCCATCCGCTGCGCACGCGTGCGAATCGGGAAGCGAACATGGCCGGCCTCAGAACTTCAGCGACAGGTCGAGGAACACGCCGCGCCCGGCCAGGCCGAAGTACAGCGACTGGTTGTCGGAAGAGCGGGTGCCGGCGTAGCCGATCAGCGCATGCCGGTTCAGCAGGTTGTTGACGTCCATGCTGATCGAGTAGCCCTTCAGGCCGTACGGCCCGTGCGTGCTGCGGTAACCCAGCGCCGCGTCCAGGCTGGCGTAGCCGCCCAGACGCTGGTCGTTGCCGAACACGGTGGCGCCGTTGGCCGCGGTGCTGTTGTCCACGCCGTACTGCGCGCCCACCACCTTCTCCATCAGCGAACCGAAATAGCCGGTGCCGCTGTTGTACAGCAGGCCCAGGGCGGCGGTCACCCGCGGCGTGCCGGCGACCTGGGTGCTGCTGTGCTTGTAGGTGGCGTCGTTGTAGCTGGCGTTTGCGTACAGGCTCAGGATCGGCGTCAGCGCATAGGTGGCCTCGGCCTCGGCGCCGCGATACACCGCACCGCCGCCGTTGACGAAGGCGCTCTCGGTGCCGCTGTCGGTGTTGATCAGGGTCTGGCTGATGTAGTTGCTGAAGTCGATGTAGTAGACGTCGGCGCCGAAAGTCAGGCCGCGCGCGGCATAGCTGGTGCCGAGTTGGTAGTTGCTGGTCAGCTCCGGGCGCAGGCCACGGGCGCCGTTGAGTTCGATCACGTCGATCGGCGGCGCCAGGAAGCCGCGCGCGGCCTGCACATAGCCGCTCCAGTGCTCGTTGAAGCTCTGGTGCAGGCTCAGCGACGGCAGCGTGGCGTCGTAGCTGGCCTCGCTGTGCGCCGGCGCCGGCGGCGTGCTCTTGTTGAGTTCGGCATCGAGCTGGCGCTGCACCCGCGCGTAGCGCAGACCCGGACTGAGGGTCAGGCTGTCGCTGAGCTTCCAGTCGTACTGCAGGTACGGCTGCAGGGTGTCGGTGCGGTCGTGCAGGTTGTAGTTGTACAGTGGGCCGTACTTGGTGCCGCTGGCCGCGCCGGTCGTCATGTCCACCGGCAACTGCTGGCGCTCGTCCAGGTTGCGCTCCACCCACACGCCGGTCTGCAGCTGGCCCGGACCGAGGTCCCGCGCCAGACGCAACACGTCGCCGAAGGCGCGAAAGTCGTTGTCCGAGAGCTTGCCCGGCACGTCCTTGGCGGCCTTGGACAGCTTCTTGCCGGTCGCGCTGTAGAAGGTCACGCCGTTGTCGGCAGCGCTCTCGCTGGTGGGGATGCTGGTCTTGGAAGCGGTGTGGTCGAAGCTGTTGTAGTAGACCTTGTTGTCCAGGTCCCAATCGCCAAGGCGCGTGCTCAGGCCCAGGTAGGTGAAGCTGGAGTAGTAGGCCGCGGCGTTGTAGCCGGTGTAGTTCTGCAGGGTCGGATCGTTGCCCAGGCCATAGCGCCAGCCATGCTGCGCGATCTGCGCGCGGGTGGCGCCCTGCACGGTGTTCTGGTGCTCCTGGTTGTAGCTGCTGACGAAGGTCAGCGTGGTCGCCTCGCCCAGGTCCGTGACGGTCTTGAGGAAGGCGTGCTCGCGGCGGTCGTCGGTGCCCTTGAGGTAGGTGTCGCTGGCTTCCTTGGACAGGTCCGCGAACAGGCGCGTGTTGCCGATGTGCTCGTCGGCGCTGACGCCGCCGGCCCAGGTGTTCCAGCTGCCGCCGGTGCCGTACACGGTCACGCCGTCCACCTGGCTGGGGTTGCGCGTGCGCAGCGCCAGGGTGCCGCCGAAGGTTGCGTTACCGATGGTGGCGCCGCCGCCGGGGCCGCGGTCGATCTCGGCCTGGCCGAGCACGTGATTGTTGAAGTAGGCCGAGGTGGTGTGGTGCAGGTCGCTGGCATCGCCGAAGGGAATGCCGTCGAAGGTGATGTTGAACTGGCCGTCCTGGAAGCCGCGGATGCTGACGCCTTCGTTCTTGCCCAGGCCCGGACCTTCCGGCGAAGTAGTGACCACGCTGGGCGCGTACTTGATGATGTCGTCGTAGTTGGAATTCAGGCGCAGGCCGTCGCGGATGAAGCGCTCGTCGATCACCGAGGTCGGCTGGCTCGCCTCCAGCGGCGCGGCGCTGGGCGCCAGCGTGTCGACGCTGTTGGCGGTGACGTTGATCGGCGCCAGTTCGCGCGGGCCGTCGTGTTCGCCGTCGACCTCGCCACGGGCCGGGGCGGCGCTGCGCGGCGCCCGTGGTGCGGCGGCAGGCGCGGCGGCGACGCTGCTGCGCACGATGGCGACCGAGCTGGGCGTCAGCATGCGGTAGTCCAGGCCGGTGCCGGCGAGCAAGGCATGCAACTGCTGCGGCGGCGCCAGGCCGGCCGGGGCGCCGCTGCTGCGCAGGCCTTCGGCCAGCGCCGGGTCGTACATCAGTTGCAGCCCGCTGCTGCGCGCGAACTGGTCCAGCGCCTGCGCCAGCGGCATGGGCGCGATGGCTTGGGCCGCGGTGGCGGGCGCCGACCAGGCCGGCAGCGAGGACGTGCAGCCCAACAGCAGGGCGATGGAGACGACGAGAGGCTTGCGCATGACGATCACACCGGAGGGGAGGAAGGGCGGCCCCGCGCGTGCTGCGCGACGGCCATGCTTCCTAGGAGTGCCCCGGTGCGCCGTGCGGCTACCGTCGATTGCATGAATTTTTTCTTACAGCGGTGCCGGTGCGTGGCGGATGGTCACCGCGTGCGCATCGCGCTGCACCTGCACGTCCGGCAGGCTGCCCAGATAGGCGACGAAGGCCTCCGGATCGCGCAGGTGGAACACGCCGCTGACCCGCCGCGCCGCCAGCGCCGGGTCGGCGATGCGCAGCGGCTGCGTGGTGTAGGCGTTGAACAGGCGCGCCACTTCGCCCAGGCTGCGATCGTGCACGCCGACCTGCGCCGGCAGCCAGGCGGTGGCGTCGGCGATGTCGGCATGGTCGCGCCGCGCCAGCACGCGGCCCTGCGCATCCAGCCGCGCCTGCTGGCCGCCGCCCAGGTCGGCTAGCGTCGTCCCCTCCGACGGCAGGTCGCCGCGGCGCCACCACGCCGGGGTATCGCGCGACACCTGCACCCGCCCCTGCAGCACGGTGACGCGGGCGCCGCCGGCCTGCGGGTCGACCCCGAACACGGTGCCGACGTCGCGCAGCACCAGCGCGCCGACGCTGACCCGCAGCGGCCGCGCCGGATCGTGGCCGAGATCGAACACCGCCTTGCCGCGCAGCAGGGCGATGTCGCGACGCTGCGTGCCGTAGCGCACCGCGATCGCGCCACCGCGCTCCAGTTGCACCACGCTGCCGTCGTCCAGCGCGACGCTGCGCGGCGCGTCCGCTGGCGCTGCGTACACCGTCGCCGGCACCTGCTCCGGCGCGCTCAGGCGCAGCGCCACACCCACGGCGGCCAGCGCGAGCACGGCGGCGGCCGCCAACGGCCAGCGCCTGCGCCGTGGCAGGACACGACGCGGGTGGGGCACCGACGTCGGCGTGTCCACATCCGGGCGCAGCGGCACCACCACCGCCCCGCTGCGCAAGGCATGCGCGCGCAGCTGCGCACTGCTGGCCTGCTGCGCCTGCGCCGCGGACGGCAGGTCGGCGTGCATCCGCGCGATGTCGAAATAGGCGGCCACGTGCGCCGGCGACTGCCGCAGCCAGGCCAGGAACTCGGCCTGCCGCGCCGGCGGCAACGCGGTCTCGCGCTGCGCCAGGTACCAGTCCGCGGCCGCCTCGGCGACGCGCTGCGGATCCTCACGCATAGCGCGCCATGCCCTGCCGGCACACCGCCAGGCCCTTGATGATGTATTTCTTGACCATGTGGCTGGAGATCTGCAGTTGCTCGGCGATTTCCTGGTAGCCCAGTTCGTCGCGGTAGCGCAGCGTCATCGCCGCGCGACACTTCGGCGGCAGCCGTGCCATCAGCTCGGCCAGGCGCTGCCGGCGCTGCGCGCGGTGCACCTGTGCATCGGCCTCGCAGGGCACCGCCAGCCGCTCCAGCACATCGTCCAGGCAGGTGTCGCGCTGGCTGTTGCGCTGGTGCAGCAGCGCATGCTCGCGCATCAGGTTGGCGGCGATGGTGAACAGGTAGGCTTCGGGATTGGTGATCTCCGGCGCATGCGCCTCGCTGCGCTGCAGCCGCAGCCACACTTCCTGCAGCAGGTCGTCGGCATCCCAGGCCGCGGCGCGACGCTTGCGGAAATAGCGGCTCAGCGACGGCCGCCATTGCAGGAACAGCCGCGACAACGCCGGCAGGGGTTCGGAACGCACCAGCCACTCGCAATGCCGGCGCCATCGGCGGCCGGCGGATTCGGAAAGGCTGCGATGCTGGTCCTCGGCGATGACAGTCCGATGACGCACGGGTCCTGCGGGCGTAGCGGAGCGGTTGCGCCCCGGCAAGCATTCAGTTCACCGCTGACTGCCGGATTCGCGCGATCGGCGCATGCAACGCGGCCGGTCACCGCGCCTGCGCCCTCGCCATGGACGCGGCGGCGGCGCATCCCAGCGTTTCCCGTGCGGGACAGGATGTCTCTCGAAGCGGCCTTCCGTTCCGTCGGCATCGCCCCATATCGTGAAGGTTGCCGCGTCCAATCTTGGGCGGCGTTCGCATGAAGGATCTCTCCATGACCGACCCCATCGTCCAGATCAAGCCGCTTGGCTTCCCTTGGGACACGATCGACCCGTTCCTGTTCTGCGTCTACCACGACGATGCCTACCCCGCCGGCAACGGTGCGATGGGGCCGGCGGCGTCCCTGCATGGCCGCGCCATCGGCCAGGACTTCAGCCGCAAGGACGGCTGGAGCATGTATCACGGCGAAGAGATTCCCGGCTTTCCCGGTCATCCGCACCGTGGCTTCGAGACCGTGACCATCGTGCGCAAGGGCCTGATCGACCATGCCGATTCGCTCGGTGCGGCGGCGCGCTTCGGCGCCGGCGACGTGCAGTGGGTGACGGCCGGCGCGGGCATCGTCCATTCGGAGATGTTCCCGCTGCTGGACACGGCCGCACCCAACCCGCTGGAGCTGTTCCAGATCTGGCTCAACCTGCCGGCGCGCAACAAGCTGGCTGCGCCGCACTTCACCATGTTCTGGTCGGAAGACCTGCCGCGCTTCACCGCCACCGACGATGCCGGCCGCACCACCGAGGTGGCCTGCGTGGCCGGCCGCATCGGCCCGGTCGACGCCGCGCCCGGCAGCGCCGGCGGCCCGCTCGCGCCGCCACCGGATTCGTGGGCCGCGCAGGACGATGCCGATGTGGCCATCTGGACGATCCGCATGGCACCCGGCGCACGCTGGACCCTGCCCGCCGCGCAAGGACGCGGCACGCGCCGCAGCCTGTACTTCTTCAAGGGCGCAGCGGTGACGGTGGGCGGGCGCCCGGTGACCCGCCATGCGGCGATCGAGCTGCGCGCCGATCAGGCGGTCGAGTTGGTCAATGGCGACGGCGAGGCGAGCGAGTTCCTGGTGCTGCAAGGCCGACCGATCGCCGAACCGATGGCGCAACACGGTCCGTTCGTGATGAACACGCAGGCCGAGATCGCCCAGGCCATGGCCGACTATCGCCGCACCCAGTTCGGCGGCTGGCCATGGCGGGACGAGGCGCCGGTGCACGGCAGCGACCCGACCCGCTTCGCGCGACATCCGGATGGGCGCGAGGAGCGGCCGGCGTCGCGCGCGGTCGCTGCCGACGGCTAGGGCGTATTACCGATTCGAGAGGACGCCGCGTTCCCAGCCTCGTGCACACCAATTCTGCGCGTCGCTCCGCGCCGTACCCCCAACCCCGCTCCGCGCCCCGGCCCGCGCTTGCGGCGCGGGCGCTCCAGGTGCGCGCGCCAGTGGCGCGCAGGCCGCGCCCTGTCGCCCCAATGGGAGAGGGGCCAGGTGCTCAATAGCGGGCCGAGGCCAGCGCCTGCGCGCGCTCCAGTTGCTCGGCGATGCGCTTGCGCGCCTGCTGCAGTTCCTGGCGGGTGGCGTCTTCCTTGGCCGCCGGCACCAGTTCGGCATCGATCACCGACAGTGCATCGGAGTACTGCCGCACCACTGCCGCCGCGTAGGCGTTCATGTAGGCGGAATTGTCCTTTTCATCGCCCAGCGCCTGCAGCTGCGCACGGCCCTTGGCCACCTGCGCGTCGATCTTCTCCGCATCGCCGGGGCCGCCCTTGCCGGCCGTGGCCGGGTCGGCATCGTGGTGCACGGCGATGGTCTCGCGGGCGAAATCGGCCACGGTCTTGCTGACGTTGCGCGACAGCGCCTGCTTCGACAGCGCCACCACGTTGCCCTCCAACACCTGCAGCATCGCCTTGGCCGAGGCGTCGCCGCCGATCGGTGCGCGTCCGCTTTCGCCACCGACCGGCGCGGCGGTGGGCTCCGGCGAGGTGGCCGGTGCGGTACGCGAGGCCTGGTCGCCGGGCTTGCCGCAGCCGCTCAATGCCACGGCGATCAGCGCGGCAAGCAGGGACAGACGGACGGGATGAAGAGGTGAGGTCATGGAACGCTCCTGGTTGGTCTGCGTTCCACCATGCCCAGCCAGCGCGCAAACCTGCGTGAATCGGCGGCGGCTGGCCGTAACGCAAGGCGCGATCGCGCGCACCAGGCGTGCCCTGCAGAGTCGCAACGCGGCAGATGCTCACTGCGATCCGTGATCGCCGCCAGGCCTGCCCCGATGCCGGAGCCGGCCTGGTGCGACCGGCTCCGGAAACGGCTCAGCCACAGCAGTAGCAGACCAGCGGCTTTCCGGGCCCGCCCGGCCCCAACTCGCCGCCAAACGGTGCGCACTCCTGCTGGCAGGCCCAGGCGCTGCAGGCCGCCTCCTTCTCGATACCGTCGCCGGCGGTCGCCTGCACCGCGCCGAAGCCCATGCTGGCCAGGAACACGGCCGCAAGCATCCCGTTGCGTAACGCTGTCCAACGCTGTTTCATGGCTTACTCCTCGATGGTTGCCAAGGCCGGCGGCGCATCCGTGCGACGCACTGCGGCCATCAGGTCCTGCATCCGCTCCGTGGTCTCGAAAACGCCGACGCGCGCATAGCGCACGCGTCCTTCGTGGTCCAGCGCCAGCAGCGTCGGCACGTTGCGCGCGCGGAACAGCATCAGTGCGCGGCGGTCGGTCAACGTGGTCACCGGAAACGTAAAGCCGTGCTCGGCGGCGTAGCGCTGCGCCTGCGCGGGGCTGCACTGGCACACGCCCAGCACCTGCACGTCGGGCTGCTGCGCGGCCAGACGCTGCGCGGCCTGCACCATCTGCGGCGCCGAGCGCTTGCAGTACGGGCAGGTGGTGGTGAAGAAGAACAGGACTTGTCGCTCGGTCGCCGGCTCACCCAGCGTCAGCGGCGCACCGTCCAAGGTGGTAGCGGCGATGCGCGGCACATACATGCCCAAATACGGCTCGGTGGTGCGGGTGACGAACCAGCGCCGTTCCTCGCGCAGACCGCGGTTCTGCCAGGCCAGCACCAGCACCAACGCGCATGCCGCCAGCACCGCCAACCAACTCCAGGGAAACCGCCGTGCCATGCCGTGTGTCCATGTCGCCGTGTTCCCTGCAGGCTGCGCAGCGGTGGCGCACAGGTCAACGCTTTGCGCGCACGCGCAGCGACTGCGTGATCAGGCTGGGGATCGAGTCACGTGCACCGTGGGCGCGCATTCCAGCGGTGTGGCGCATATGTGGGCATGCAGCGACCTCGCCGCATGCGCGGTGCGCAGCGTGAGGGACGCAGCGCGGTCAACGCACGGGTAGCGATGCTTCCGTCAGGACTTCTCGGCGCTCCATGTGCAAGACAGGTCAGCTGGTCCAACGTTTCAATTGAGCCGAGCCACGAAGCGGTTTTGTCTTGAATGCGTTGTTAGGCCGCGCGCTACACGGCTAAAAGCGCTGGGTCATACCAGACGTCCACGTGCCCATCCTCGCCGGGAGGATCAAAGAGCGAGCCGAATTGCTTGCAAATCTCCGCTTGTGACGTGATTTGGTTCATGCCGTCTAACGTTGGGGTTCAGCGGCGCGAGGTACGCACGTCCGCTTTGAACGAGTTGCTAGGCGTTGTGCGCTCGGCACCAACGCCTAGCTAATGCAAATGCTCGATGCCGAACACTTTGCGAGAATGGTCCCTTGACCGTGGCGTCGAGCATCTGAACTATTTCACTATCGATTGGCGCTCCTTCTTCAAGCCAGCCGATCGCGAGTGCCACCCAGTAATCAGAAGGCCAGATTGTGCTCAAGCCAGCAAGAACGACATCCCTTGCTGGCGCGATAGTCGCGTCATAGGCAGCAAACGGAGCCTCAAGGTATAGAACGAGCTTCCGTTGATCCATGTTAGTATCTAAAGCTTGAATTAAGCGGCTGGGGTCAGCGAAGCCGTTTGGAAGAACTGTTATGCCCCAGTGTTGCTAGCGCCGCTGATGACTAAGAATACCTTCGTACCCCAAGGAACGTCTTGCTTTGAAATACCCGCCGGCAACGCGAGTGGGGTGGACAAGATGGCAGGCCGTGATCGACCACCAAACTTAAGCATTTCAAAGCCCGCCACTTCCGTGTTGATACGTTTGCCGTCGGGGATGGATAGGATGATCGGTGAACCGATATGGACGACCGGCATGCCCGGCAAATCTGGAATTCCGGGAACCAACACAAGTCCGAGTCGCCCGGAAAGCTGAAATACATCGTCAACGGTGAAGAGCAAGACCTCGGACATGAGACCTAATTATTGTTAGCTGCCAAACAAGCGGCCGATGATCGCGGCTTGTACGATGGGATTGAACTCCTCGTACATAGTGTTAAGCCGGACATTGAGGCGCTCGCTCGGTTTGGGAATGCGGAACTCCTCGGTAACCACCCATTTGATGTTCCTGCCCGCGGAAAGCACTGTGATGTCTTCTACAAGGTGCTGGTCTGCCACCAAGCCGATCGCTTTGATCAGCATGTCTGGGCTGGACGGTGCAAAGGATTTCAGATAAACGATGTCGCCGACCTTCAGCGATTGAATGAACTGATGCAGTTCTGGTGCGTCAGCTTTGGACCAACCAGGACCCGCGACTCCTGACGAGATGAATTCTCCACTCATGTCGCGATCGTAGTAGGCACCGATTCCGAAAATAGCCATGAACTCTCCTAATTGGAGCCTAACACCATAATTTAAGCCAACCCACGGAGCGGCGTCGGTTTAATGAATGGTTAGGCATTACGTGGAACATGGCTTTGCGAGCAGGACGAGTTCCGCTCCAAGTGCTCGAAGTGGGCTGCGGCGTGGCCTCCTGAGCGGTGTGGCCGCACTGGCTCTTTGCACTCTGTACAGCGAAAGTCTCCACGCTTCCCCGAATCCTTCATGTCGATCGCCGTCTCAACGCTGATGGGAGTGCCGTTTAGCAAGCATGAGATCATTGTTGCCATGGAACCCTCTTTTGTTCGTGTAATGCCTAACGCCCGAGTTAAGCAGCAACGCGACGCGACTTCGGCTTGGCTGAATGCTTAGGCTGTGCTGCCAGGAGGTAGTCAACGCATGGACCATGCTCCCCAGCACCGCCCCGAGAGTTGAGCATGCCACGGATCGCGCCCCCGGGGCTTGCGCCAGATGATTGCTCATTGAGCAAGGCACGCCCCCAGCTCACTTCCTGCACACCGTCCCGGCATCCCAGCCCCGGACTCGCCAGGATCACGGCACCTACGCCAACGCCGCACTGATCTGCGCCGCGGCATCGCACACCGCGCGCATCGCCGCCTGCGCGTCGATGGGTTGCGGGCGACGTTCGATGAAGGGCACGGTCAGGGTGTAGCGGGCGACGCCGTGCTGCAGGATCGGCGCGGCGAGGTCGATTACCCCGACCACCGCCTCGCTGGGGTGGATGCTGTAGCCCAGCGCGTGCACTTCCTGCGCCGCGGCCAGGAACGCGGCGCGGTCGTAGGCCACCTCGCTGGCATCCAGACGCTGCAGCAACTGCGCCTGCGCGTCGGCCGGCTGGAACGCGAACAGCACCAGGCCGGAGGTGGAGTGCGCGAACGGGCGGCGATGGCCGGGGCGCACCACCAGGCCGAGGTCGCTGGGCACGTCCATCTGCGCAATGACCACGATCTGGTCGTCCGACGGCGCCACCAGGTGGCAGGGCTGGCGGATCGCGTCGGCCAGCGCGCGCATCACCGGCAACGCCACCTCGGTGACGTTCTGCACCCGCGGCTGCTGCATGCCGAGCATGAACAGGCGGTTGGTCAGCGTGTAGCCGCCCTCGCCCGCGGTGCGGGTCAGGTAGCCGCGCTCTTCCAGCACCTGCAGCATGCGGAAGATCTCGCCGCGCGAGCGACCGATGCCCTGCGAGATCTCGCCCATGCTCATCGGCCGCCCGTCGCGCGCCAGCAGCTCCAGGATGTCCAGCCCCTTGTCCAGGGCGGGCGCGCGGTACTTGGGCAAGGGGGTGGTCATTCCGTCGAGGGCCCGGCAGCAGGTGAAGAGGACTAGGGTACAGGGAGGCCGCGCCGGCTCGCACCGCCTGGGACCCCGCAGCCCACGCGTCGATGCTGCATTGCAATCCACATATGAACTCAAATTTTATATTTGCATGGCACTCGCCAGCGCAGTACGCTCCGCCGACAATCCGAACGCGACGCGGCACACCTTGGGAGGGGTAGGCGGCAATGCACTACAGCAGCGAATCCGCCACACCGGCGTCCGCCAGTCTCACCCGGACCGCGCTTGCGCCGTTGGTCCTGATCGTCAGCCTGTTCTTTCTCTGGGGCATGGCGAACAACCTCAACGACATCCTGATCAAGCAGTTCAAGAAGGCCTTCGAGCTGAGCGACCTGCAGGCCGGACTGGTGCAGAGCGCGTTCTACCTGGGCTACTTCGTGTTCGCGATCCCGGCGGCGATGTTCATGCGACGCTACAGCTACAAGGCCGCGGTGGTGCTGGGCCTGCTGCTGTACGCGGTCGGCGCGTTCCTGTTCTACCCCGCCGCGCAGGTGCACACCTACTGGCTGTTCCTGCTGGCGCTGTTCGTCATCGCCAGCGGTCTGGCCTTCCTGGAAACCACCGCCAACCCGCTGGTCACCGTGCTCGGTCCGGCCGAGGGCGCGGCGCGACGGCTGAATCTGGCGCAGGCGTTCAATCCGCTGGGTTCGATCACCGGCATCCTGGTAGGCCAGCACTTCATCCTCTCCGGCGTGGAGCACACGCCGCAGGAGCTGGCGGCGATGGCGCCGGCCGCGCGCGAGGCCTTCTTCGCCACCGAGTCGCTGGCGGTGCAGACGCCGTACCTGATCATCGGTGCGGTGGTGCTGCTGTGGGCGCTGCTGATCGGGCTGACCCGCTTCCCCGCCACCCGCGCCGGTGGCGATGGCGCGCGCGCCGGTGGCTTCGGCCAGCTGCGGCGCAATGGCCGCTTCGTGTTCGCGGTGATCGCGCAGTTCTTCTACGTCGGCGCGCAGGTCGGCATCTGGAGCTACCTGATCCGCTACCTGCAGGACGGCGTGCCCGGCACCCCGGAGAAGACCGCCGCCGATTTCCTCACCCTGTCGCTGGTGCTGTTCATGGCCGGCCGCTTCATCGGCACCGCGCTGCTGCGCTTCCTGGCGCCGGCACGGCTGCTGGGCGTGTTCGCCCTGCTCAACCTGCTGCTGTGCGCGGTGGCGGTGGCGCTGCCGGGCTGGATCGGCCTGTATGCGCTGGTCGCCAGCAGCCTGTTCATGTCGGTGATGTTCCCGACCATCTTCGCCCTGGGCCTGGACGGGCTGGACGACGACGCGCGCAAGCTGGGCGCGTCGCTGATCGTCATGGCGATCATCGGCGGCGCCGCGCTGACCGCGGTGATGGGCGCGGTGTCCGACCATGCCGGCATCCACTGGGCGCTCGCGGTGCCTGCGATCGGCTTCGCGGTGATCCTCGGCTTCGCGCTGCATGCGGCGCGAAACCGCGTGGCGCCCCTTCCCTCTGCCCGCGGAGCCTGAGCCATGCCGCGCCATTGCTACCTGCTGGACCTGCACGACGACCCGGCGCTGATCGCCGAATACGAACGCTGGCACCGTCCCGACACCGTGTGGCCGGAGATCGTCGCCTCGCTGCGCGCCGCCGGCATCCGCGAGCTGGACATCCATCGCTGCGGCGACCGCCTGGTGATGCTGATGGAGGTGGACGAGGACTATTCGCCCGCCGCCAAGGCCGCTGCCGACGCCGCCGATCCGCGCGTGCAGGCGTGGGAGGAGTTGATGTGGCGCTTCCAGAAACCCTTGCCCGGTTCGGCGCCCGGCGAGAAATGGCGCGAAGCGCTGCAGATCTTTTCCTTGCAGGCGGCGCTGGCCGCGCAGGAGCGCAACGGCGCGGGCTGAGGTATTGCGTGGGCGTACGCGTGTGTTGGAAAGCCGGTGCCGAGCGCGCGCGAGACCGGTTGGTTTACCGCTTCGCTCGTCGCGGCTGAAGCAGCTCCCACGGTTGCAGAGAGTGCGGCAGGTGCGGTTGCAGAGGTCGTGGCAGGCGCGGCGGATGCTGTGCGACGTTGTGGGAGGGACTTCAGTCCCGACTGCTGCCGAAGCTGGTGCGTGCACAGGTTCGTGCGTCGCGACTGAAGTCGCTCCCACAGCGAGCGATCCAGCACCGCTGCCGCCGCCGTCGCAGGAGCGGCTTCAGCCGCGACAGATGCACTGGCAACCACCGCAACCGGCGCGCTTCCTTCGGCGGAAGCGCACCAAGGTCGCTGGCGTCAGCCGCCCTGTGCGGCCAGATCCGCGCTCCAGAAAGGGCCGTCCGGATACAGGAACTGGGTGACCGAGGCGGCATGCATCTCGGCCGAGAAGCCCGGCGTGGTCGGCGCCAGATAGCGGCCGTGGACGATCCGCACCGGATCGACGAAGTGCTGGTGCAGGTGGTCGACGAACTCGATCGCGCGGTCTTCCATCTTGCCGGTGATGGCGACGAAATCGGCCATCGCCAGGTGCTGCACCAGCTCGCACAGGCCCACGCCGCCGGCATGCGGGAACACGCGCACGCCGAACTTGGCCGCCAGCAGCAGGATCGCCAGGTTCTCGTTGACGCCGCCCACGCGCGCGGCATCGATCTGGATCAGGTCCACCGCGCCGGCCTGCAGCAACTGCTTGAACACCACCCGGTTCTGGGTGTGCTCGCCGGTGGACACCGGCACCGGGGCGATGCCGCGGCGGATCGCGGCGTGGCCGAGCACGTCGTCGGGGCTGGTCGGCTCCTCGATCCAGGCGATGTCGAATTCGGCGAGCTGGCGCATCCAGGCGATCGCCGGGCCGACATCCCAACGCTGGTTGGCGTCCACCGCCATGGCGACGTCCGGGCCGATCGCGGCGCGCGCCAGGCGGCAGCGGCGGATGTCGTCCTCCACGTTGGCGCCGACCTTGAGCTTGATGGTGCGGAAGCCATCGGCCACCGCTTCCTTGGCCAGGCGCACCAGCTTCTCGTCGGAATAGCCGAGCCAGCCGGGCGAGGTGGTGTAGGCCGGATAGCCCTGTTCCAGCAGCGTCTGGATGCGTTCGGCGCGCAGCGGTTCGGCATCGCGCAACATGGCCAGCGCCTGGTCGGGGGTCAGCGCGTCGCTGAGGTAGCGGAAGTCGATCGCGGCCACCAGTTGCTCCGGCGACAGCTCGGCGATGAAGCGCCACAGCGGCTTGCCGGCGCGGCGCGCGGCCATGTCCCAGGCGGCGTTGACCACGGCGCCGATGGCCATGTGCATCACGCCCTTCTCCGGGCCCAGCCAGCGCAGCTGCGAGTCGTCGGTGAGGCTGCGCGCGAACCCGCCCAGGTCGCCGATCACCGTCTCCACGTCGCGGCCGACCACGTGATGCGCCAGCGCCGCCACCGCCGCGCTCTGCACGTCGTTGCCGCGGCCGATGGTGAAGGCCAGGCCGTAGCCGGCGAGGCCGTCGTCGGCATCGGTACGCAGGCGCAGATAGGCGGCCGAATAATCCGGATCCGGATTCATCGCATCGGAACCGTCCAGTTCGCGCGAGGTGGGGAAACGGACGTCGAAGGTCTCGAGCGCGACGATTTTGCTCATGGGGGTCCTGGTCGGTGAGGCGGTGGGAAAGTCAAAAAAAGCGGTGAAGTAGCCCCTCTCCCCCCCGGGAGAGGGGTTGGGGTGAGGGTGCGGTGGTGCATGGCGGGTACCGACCCTGTGAAACAAGAACGAAGTAACAGCACGTAGCGGTGTCGCTCAATGCGCGAGCGAAAGCCGCACCGGGATGCAATGCGAGGTGGCTTCGCCCCTTACCCTCACCCCAACCCCTCTCCCGAGGGGAGAGGGGCTTTAGGCCGCGTCGCGCGGATGCGCGACCACGGCCTGGCGTTGCTCGCCCAGGCCTTCGATGCCCAGCCGCATCACGTCGCCCGGCTTCAGGTACACCTGCGGCTTCTGCCCCAGGCCCACGCCCGGCGGCGTGCCGGTGCTGATCACGTCGCCCGGCAGCAACGTCATATAGCGGCTGATGTGGCTGACCAGCTCGGCCACGCCGAACACCATCGTGCGGGTGCTGCCGTTCTGGTAGCGGTGGCCGTTGACCTCCAGCCACATCGACAGGTTCTGCGGGTCGGGCACCTCGTCGGCGGTGACCAGCCACGGGCCGATCGGGCCGAAGCCGTCGCAGCTCTTGCCCTTCACCCACTGCCCGCCGTGCTCGAGCTGGAACGCGCGCTCGGACAGGTCGTTGATCACCGCATAGCCGGCGACATGCGACAGCGCCTCGTCCACCGACACATCGCGCGCGGTATCGCCGATCACCACGCCCAGCTCCACTTCCCAGTCGGTCTTGAGCGAACCGCGCGGAATGGTCACGGTGTCGTTGGGGCCGCTGATCGCGCTGGTGGCCTTCATGAACAGCACCGGCATCTCCGGCACCGCCATGCCCGACTCGGCGGCGTGGTCGGCGTAGTTCAAGCCGACGCAGATGAACTTGCCGACGCGGCCCACGGCGGCGCCGTAGCGCACTTCGCCATCCACCTGCGGCAGCGTGGTCGGATCGAGCGCGCGCAGCCTGGCCAGGCCGGCGGCGGTGAGATGCTCGCCGGCGACGTCGTCGATCACCGCCGAAAGATCGCGCAAGTGGCCGTCGGCATCGAGCAGGGCCGGGCGTTCGTGGCCGGGTTCGCCGTAACGCAGCAGTTTCATGGGAAGTCCTCTGTCAGGAAGGGGAAGGCGCGGTCAGTTCGACCAGCCGCCGTCGATGATGTGGGTCTGGCCGGTCGTGAACGAGGAGTCGTCCGAGGCCAGGTACACCACCAGTTGCGCGATCTCGCGCGGGTCGCCCAGGCGGCCCATCGGCTGGCGGTCGGTGAAGCTCTTCCACACCGCCTGCTCGTCGCCACCCAGCGCCTTGACCCGCTCGCCCAGCGACGGCGTCTTGATCGTGCCGGGGCAGATCGCGTTGCAGCGGATGCCCTTGGCCACGTAGTCGGCGGCGATGGCCTTGCTCAGGCCGATCACCGCCGCCTTGGTCACGCCGTAGGCGAAGCGATTGGGCACGCCCTTGATGCTGGACGCCACCGAGGACATGTTGACGATGCTGCCGCGGCCCTGCGCGAGCATGCCCGGCAGCACCGCCTGGCACAGGTAGTACATCGCGTCGACGTTGATCGCGAACGAGCGCTTCCAGGCCGGCGCGTCGCAATCGAGGATGCTGCCCTGGTGCACGTAGCCGGCGCAGTTGAACAGCACGTCGAAGGTCGGCTGCGCCGCCACCAGCGCCTGGATCGCGGCGGGATCGGTGACGTCCAGCGTCTGCGTGACGATGCCGTCGGCCTCGGCGGCCAGCACCTGCAGCGCGGCGGCATCGATGTCGGTGGCCAGCACCTGCGCGCCTTCGCGGGCGCAGGCCAGCGCGCTCTCGCGGCCGATGCCGGCGCCGGCGGCGGTGATCAGGCAGCGCTTGCCTTGCAGACGGCCGCTCATGCGCGGCTCCCGGAAACGGACGCGAACGTGGTCATGGGGCGGGACTCCAGGTGGGGGAGGAAGCAATCGGATCGGACAGGCGATAGACGCGCCGCGCAGTGCCGGCGAACACCGCCTCGGCGTCATCGACGGCGTGCTGCGCGACCCAGGCCTGCGCCAGCGCCATCCACGCGGCGTAGTCGGCACGCTGGGTCAGCACCGGCCAGTCGCTGCCCCACAGCAGCCGCTGCGCGCCGAAGCAGGCGAACAGGTGCGCCACGTAGGGGGCAAGCGCAGGATCGTCGATGGCGGCGCCGGCCGGCAGTTCGGTGAGCAGGCCGGACAGCTTGCACACCACGTTGGGGTGCTGCGCCAGGTGCGCCAGGCCATCGGCCCAGGCCTGGAAATCGGCCCCGCCGATGGACGGCTTGGCGGCGTGGTCCAGCACCACGCGCAAGTGAGGGTGACGCTGCAGCCGTGCCAGCAGCGCCGGCAGGTGCAGCGGACGCACCAGCGCATCGAAGGCCAGATCGTGCTGCAGCAGCGCGTCGAACGCCGCATCCAGCTGCGGCCGCGCCAACCACTGCGGATCGGCCAGGTCCTGCACCATCGGCCGCAGCCCCTTGAGCAGGCCGGCGCCGTCGGCGCACAGCGCGGCGATGCGCGCGGCAACGTCAGCGGCCTCGAAATCGACCCAGCCGACCACGCCGACGATGCGCGGCTCGGCACGCGCCAGTTGCAGCAGGTAGCGCGTTTCCGCCTCGCTCTGCGCCGCCTGCACCGCCACCAGCGCGGTCACGTCCTGCGCGTCGAGCGTCGCGGCCAGGTCCTCGGGCAGGTAGTCGCGGTACAGCACGCCCAGGTCCGGGGTCAGCCAGGCATAGTCGCCACGCGCCAGGCGCCAGAAATGCACATGGGCGTCGATGATGGTCACGGCGTCGGCACCGGCGCGCGCAGCAGGTCGTCGTCGCGCAACTGTTGCCACAGCGCCGCGGGAATCGCCGCGCGCAGGCGCGTGGCGGCGCTGGCCACTTCGGCCGACGTGCGCATGCCGGCGACCACCGCGCTCACCGCCGGATGGGCGAGCGGGAACTGCAGCGCCGCCGCGCCCACGTCCACGCCGTGCGCCGCACAGGCCGCGAACAGGCGCTGCGCGTGCTGCAGTGTGGCCGGATCCACCGGCGCGTAGTTGTAGGTCTCGCCCGGCCCGCGCGCATCGCTCAGCAGGCCCGAGCTGTACGGCCCGGCCACCAGGATGCCGATCTGCCGCTGCAGCGCCTGCGCCATGATCCGCTGCGCGGCATGCTGTTCGAGCAAGGTGTAGCGGCCGGCCAGCATCACGCAGTCGAGCGGGAACAGCGGCATCAGTTCCACCGCCACGTCTTCCTCGTTGACGCCGATGCCGATCGCCCGGCACGCGCCCTGCGCCTTCAGCGCGGCCATCGTCGGCAGCGCTTCGTCCAGCGCCTGCCGCAGCATCGCCGGATGGCGCTCGCCGTGGGTCAGGCGGCCGATGTCGTGCAGCAGCAGCACATCGATGTGATCGGTGCCGAGCCGCTGCAAACTGGACTCGAAGGCACGCAGCACGCCGTCGCGGCTGTAGTCGAATTCGGCGCGGCGCCCGGCCACGGCGAAGCCCTCGCGCCCGGGCGCGGCCGCGGCATCGTCGTAGACGCAGCGGCCGACCTTGGTCGAGAGCGTGTAGCTGGCGCGCGGCAGCCCGCGCAGGCCCTGCCCCAGGCGTTGCTCGCTCAGCCCGTAGCCGTAGTACGGCGCGGTGTCGAAATGGCGGATGCCGGCGGCATAGGCATCGGCCACCGCGGCCAGCGCCACCGCATCGTCCACCTCGGCGTACAGATTGCCGATCGGCGCGGCGCCGAAGCCCAGGGTGGACAGCTGCACACCACTGCGGCCCAGCGCGCGCGGCGCCAGGGTGGCGTCGGCGGCGACAGCGCTCAGCGCCATGCGCGCACGCCCGGAACGACGGCCACAGCGGATCGCCCACGGACGCGCGAGGGACGGAAGTGGCTGGGGTCACGCATGGCACGCCTCTGCCCGGGATCGGGCGCGATGAAGGAAGGCCGCAGCATGCACGCCCAGGATGGCGATGGCACGGCGGCTGTTCGCATATGAATATAGCAATCACAAGTGAACAATCAACCTGCAGCGCAGCAATTCCGCTCGGCGCCGGCCGCGCCAGCCGGCGCATGGCGGGGCCGACGTTCGCCCGATGGCACTCAGTGCGCCGCTGGATTCCGCGGCGTCGGTGGCGGCGCATGCCGCTGGCACGCCGAGGACAGTGGGACGGCGCGAGGACGCGATCGACAGGTCACTTCGCGTCGTGCGCGTCTGGCTGCTTCGCTCGGGTCGGCGGACTCAGCGCGCAGCCGGCCGCGTACCGAAGGCCAGGCGGGTCGCCTTGCGGTCGAACTGCAGCGCCACGCGCATGCGCACCTCGGTCATCGGCCGCACGATCCAATGCACCTGCGCCTTGCCGAAGCCCGACGTCACCACCGGAATGGCCAGGAACCAACTCGGTCCCGCCCCGACGCAGTACCAGAACGCATCGGCGGTCTGCAGCGCGGCATCCGGCGCGATCGAATACACGTGGCCGTCGCTGCTTTCGATGGTCTGCCTGGATCGCCTGACCACGGTCAGGTCGCTGCCACGCAACGGCCCGTGCTCGCCCGGAAACGCCTGCTCACGGAACGAAGCCTCCAGCAGGTCCGTCACCTGACTGCGCCCCATGCGATGCAGCGCACCGATCGACAACGCGGCGCTGCCCAGGAAGACGACCGCGATCACCGCACCGATCGCGTCGGGCAGCCACATCATGCGTCGCGACCCATGGCCGCGCAGGCACCGCACGCATCGGCCTGCAGCGCAGGCGGCTGCGTGCGGTCATCAGCACCAAGCACGAGGGCCAGCAGCGCCTCCGGCCGCTGCAGCAACGGCAGCGGCGTGTGCGGCTGCAAGGCCGCCGGCAAGGTGTAGCCCCAGGCCACGCCAGCGAAGGCGATGCCGGCCTGGCGCGCGGCCTCGGCATCGCGGATCTCGTCGCCCACGCACAGCGCCCGCGCGGCGGGGACGCCGCAGGCGCGCAGGCTGGCGCGCAGCTTGCGCCGCTTGCCCAGCACCGCCGCGCCGCAGCGCACGTCGCGGAACTGCGCGAACAACGCGGGGCCGAGCACGCGCGCGGCGTTGGCGCGGCTGTTGGACGTGACCAGGGCCAACTGCACGCCAGCCTGCGCCAGCTGCGCGAGCAGGTCGGCGACGCCGTCGAACAGCGCGATGCGCTCGATCTGCGCGCTCATCAGCGTGCGCATGCGTTGCGCTACCGCCGGCACCCGCCACCAGCGCAGGCCGCTGCGCGCCATCAGCTCGCGCGCGCTCAGGCTGCGGATCTCGTCCAGCCGCGCCACGTCGAAGCGGCGGAAGCCGAACTCGTCGGCGACGCCGTTGATGGTGGCCAGGAACCAGGGGAACGAATCGGCCAGGGTGCCGTCGAAGTCGAAGATGACCAGGTCGTAGCGGTGCATGCGGCGGCAGCATGCCGGAGCGCTGGAGTCGGCGCCAGCGGCGAGCGTGCCAATCGCGATGGCAAGGCGCACGCATCGGCCCGTCTTTCATCCGTCCTTGGCATGCGCTTCACCCGCACGCGCTGCCATGGCGCGCACGCTGGAGCGCCATCGCACGGAGAGGCTCATGCACATGCAATCCCCCAATCCTGGCCAGGACCCGCAGCAGCCACCGAACGAGGTGCCGGGCCAGGTGCCGAATCCGGGCGTGGATCCGACCCCGGACCGCCCGATCGATCCGATCCCCGACCAGCCGACCGATCCGACCATCCCGCCGATCCAAGACCCGGTCGGCGACGTCGACTCCCCGGTGCCGGGTCCGCGTGGGCCGACGCAGTACGTCTGAATCCTTCGCCGTTGCCGGGAGTGCGCGCCGGCTCGGCCGCAGCGGCGCTTGAACGACGGCGAGCGGCGTTTCGCGAGAGCGCCCGGCGGCGGAAGCCGCTCGCACAGGGAAGGGGCAGGACACCCTGTGGGAAAGGCACCCTTGTGGGAGGGACTTCAGTCCCGACGACGGAAGGTGTCCTTCGGCTTTCGGTTCCGCTTGTCGCGGCGGCATCACCGCTGACGCCTACCAGGTTCGGTGCGGCGGCTGGCGACTGCCGCCTTCGGCAGTCGCAGCGACGAACAACGCCTCGGCCGGCAGATGCAAAGGAGCAGCCGCAGCCCCGACTGCACTGCGCGACCGCCTCAGCGAATCCGGAACCCCATCGTCGCCTCCACCGCCTGCTGCCAGCCGGCGTACAGCGCTTCGCGGCGTTCGGCTGGCATGTCCGGCTCGAAACGGCGGTCCACCGCCCATTGCTGGGCGATCTCGTCGCGATTCTTCCAGAAGCCGGTCGCCAGGCCGGCCAGGTAGGCCGCACCGAGCGCAGTGGTCTCGGCCACCTCCGGACGCAGCACCGGCACGTCCAGGATGTCGCTCTGAAACTGCGCCATGAAGTCGTTGGCGATGGCGCCGCCATCGGCGCGCAGTTCCTTCAGTTCGATGCCCGAGTCGACCTGCATCGCGGTCAGCACGTCGCGGGTCTGGTACGCCATCGATTCGATCGCCGCGCGAATGAAATGTTCCTTGGTCGTACCGCGGGTCAGACCGAACACCGCGCCACGGATGTCGCTGCGCCAGTACGGCGCGCCCAGGCCGACGAAGGCCGGCACGAAGTACACGCCGTCGTTGTCGCCGGCACGCTCGGCGTAGGCCTGCGAGTCGCTGGCCTTGCCGAGCATGCGCAGGCCGTCGCGCAGCCACTGCACCACCGAACCGGCGACGAAGATCGCGCCTTCCAGCGCGTACTCGACCTTGCCATCCACGCCCCAGGCGATGGTGGTGAGCAGGCCGTTCTTCGACGCCACCGCCTTCTCGCCGGTGTTCATCAGCATGAAACAACCGGTGCCGTAGGTGTTCTTGGCCATGCCCGGTTCGAAGCAGGCCTGGCCGAACAGCGCCGCCTGCTGGTCGCCGGCGATGCCGGCGATGGGCACCGCATGGCCGTAGAAATACTGGCCCTGGGTGTTGCCGTAGATCTCGCTGGACGAGCGCACCTCCGGCAGCATCGAGGCGGGGATGTCGAGCAGTTGCAGCAGTTCCTCGTCCCAGCGCAGCTCGTGGATGTTGTACAGCAGCGTGCGCGAGGCGTTGGTGTAGTCGGTGACGTGGACCTTGCCGCCGGTGAGGTTCCAGATCAGCCAGCTGTCGATGGTGCCGAAGGCCAGCTCGCCGCGCTGCGCGCGTTCGCGCGCACCCTCCACATGGTCGAGGATCCACTTGACCTTGGTGCCGGAGAAGTACGCATCGATCAGCAGGCCGGTCTTGGCCCGCACCATGTCCTCGTGGCCGTCGGCCTTGAGCTGGTCGCAGATGTCCTTGGTCTGCCGCGACTGCCAGACGATGGCGTTATAGATCGGCTGGCCGGTGGCACGATCCCACACCACCGCGGTCTCGCGCTGGTTGGTGATGCCGATGCCGGCGATGGCGCTGGCGTCCACCTGGTGGTTGTTGAGCAGCTCGGTGATCGTGGTGTAGACGCTGGTCATGATCTCGCGCGGGTTGTGCTCGACCCAGCCCGGCTGCGGGAAGATCTGCGAGAACTCGCGCTGCGCCATGCCGACGATGCGGCCCTGGCGGTCGAACAGGATCGCGCGCGAGCTGGTGGTGCCCTGGTCGATGGCCAGGATGAACTGCTTTTCCATCGGAGACTCCTGCAGGATGCACGCCGCGCGCACGGGCGCGGCGCCAACGGGGAATTAGGGAGGCGCGCACGCCGCGCGCGGAAACGAACGCGCTGCCGGCGCGCTAGCCGCGGCGCGCGGCGGCCTGTTCTTCTTCCAGCGCTTTCACCCGCGCCGGCAGGAACGGATAGATCAGCCACTGGTAGGCGGCACCGCCGATCACGCCGCCGATCAGCGGGCCGACGATCGGGATCCACCAGTAGTTGTCGGCCGACGGCAGCGCCGAGGAGCCCCAGCCGGCGACGTAGGCGAACAGGCGCGGGCCGAAGTCGCGGGCCGGATTGATCGCCCAGGCTTCCAGATAGCCCATCGAGGCGCCGATGGTGGCCACCAACAGGCCGATGATCAGCGCACCGGAGTTGGCGGTGGGCGCGGCTTCGTTGTAGCGCTCGGTGATGGCGAAGATGCCGAAGATCAGGAACGCGGTCAGGATCACTTGGTCGCGCAGCGCGTGCATCGGCGTGATCGCCAGGCCGGGCGCGGTGAAGAACACCCCGGCCGCGCCGCCGCCGGCGCGGGTGAGATGCTGGGCCTGGTTGTAGTGGTCGATCACTGGCGCGAACAGCAGGTAGACGATCCACGCGCCGAGAAACGCACCGATCACCTGCGCCACCCAGTACGGCAGCACCTTGGGCAAGGGGAAGCCGCGGTACAGCGCCAGCGCCAGGGTCACCGCCGGATTGGCGTGGGTGCCGGACACCGAGCCGGTGACGTAGATGGCGATGGTCACCGCCAGGCCCCAGGCGATGCACACGCCCCAGTAGGCGTGCTGGTACGGGCTGGGGTCGTAGAGCACGTACATGCATGCCACCGAGCAGCCGAAGGCGATGATGATCAGCATCGCGATCGCTTCGGAAATCAGTTCACCCACCAGTTGCCGGCTCATGCCCATGCCTCCCGGCCTGCCGTCGTTGCCGCTGTCGATCCACCCATGCCTGCCACCCTCCACGGTTGCGTCCAGGTTCGTGCGCCGCGGCGGGTGCCGGGCGCAGCGCGATTGTGCACGCGCCGCCGCGGCCCGAACGGGGCCGACGGCAGCGTTTAGATCATGCCGGTGCCGCGGCCAGCGTGGCCGGCGCCTGTTGCAGGTAGGCGACCAGACGCTGGCGGCCGGCGGGGTCCACGCGCAGGCCGAGCTTGCTGCGCCGCCACAGCAAGTCCTCGGCCTCCACCACCCATTCGTGCTCGCGCAGGTAGTCGACCTCGGCCTGGTACAGGTCGGCGCCGAAGTGCTGGCCCAGGTCGTGCAGCGAGGCGGCATCGCCCAGCAGTGTGTCCGCGCGGGTACCGTAGTTGCGCGCCAGCCGCTGCGCGGTGGCCTCGGCCAGCCACGGCCGCGCCGCGCGCAACTCGCGCGCCAGCGTGGCGATGTCGTTGCGCTCGCCGCCCGGCAGCGGCGCACCGTGCGCGGTCCAGGCCGGCGCCTTGCGCCCGGCATGCGCGGTCAGCCGGTCCACCGCCTCCTCGGCGAGCTTGCGGTAGGTGGTGAGCTTGCCGCCGAACACATTGAGCAGGGCCGCACCATCGCGCGTGTCCAGTTCCAGCAGGTAGTCGCGGGTGACCTCGGCAGCGTTGTCCTCCTCGTCGTCGAGCAGCGGGCGAACGCCGCTGTAGCTCCACACCACGTCGTCCGGGGCGATCTGCTTGCGGAAGTAGCGGTTGGCCGCCTCGCACAGATAACGCGTCTCCTCGCCGTCGATGCGCGGTGCGGCCGGGTCGGCGTGGTAGTCGACGTCGGTGGTGCCGATCAGGGTGTAGTCCTGCTCGTAGGGAATGGCGAAGACGATGCGCCGGTCCGGCTGCTGGAAGATGTAGGCATGGTCGTGTTCGAACAGCCGCGGCACCACGATGTGGCTGCCCTTGACCAGGCGCAGCGCGTGGTCGTGGCCGACGTGCGCCACCTCGTCCAGGAACTGCACCGCCCACGGCCCGGCGGCGTTGACCAGCGAACGCGCGCGCAGTTCCTCGCGGCGGCCGTCGGCGTGCTGCAGTTGCACCTGCCACACACCATCGACGCGGCGCGCGCCGACACAGCGGGTGCGGGTGAGGATGCGCGCGCCGCGCTGGGCGGCGTCCATCGCATTGAGCACCACCAGCCGCGCGTCCTGCACCCAGGCGTCGGAATAGACGAAACCGGTGCGGAACTCCTCGAGCAGCGGCGCGCCCACCGGGTGCGTGCGCAGCGCCAGGCGCCGCGAGCCCGGCAGGGTGCGGCGGCCGCGGCCCAGGTGGTCGTACAGGAACAGGCCGGTGCGGATCATCCACGCCGGGCGCAGGTGCGGCTGGTGCGGCAGCAGGAAGCGCAGCGGCCAGATGATGTGCGGAGCCAGCCGCAGCAGCACCTCGCGCTCGGCCAGGGCCTTGCCGACCAGGGCGAACTCGTACTGCTCCAGGTAGCGCAGGCCACCGTGGATCAGCTTGGTGCTGGCGCTGGAGGTATGCGCGGCCAGGTCGTCGCGCTCGCACAGGCACACCGACAATCCGCGGCCCACCGCGTCGCGGGCGATGCCCACGCCGTTGATGCCGCCACCGACCACCAGCACATCGTAGGTCTCACGCATAGCCGACTCCCGGAAGTGTCGTGTCCGGCTCGGCTACAGCGGCCGAGCGCAGAACTGAGGACTAAAAGATCGTAAACGAACATTTCCGAACATATCACGCTGCACTGCAGCGTGGCGTCGACGGCATCCTGCAAACCGGCCGTAACCGGCCAGCGGCTTAGCTCATAGACAGCCAGGCGGGCGCGCGGGGCCGCTGCGGCGCGATGACCGCGCCACATCACGCAACATTAACGAAACAATCCGAACACACGCCCTGTGGCCACCCCGGCGGCGGCAGGGCCGGCCTCGTTCAGTCCGCGGCCGCGTCCAGCGCCGGCGCGCCCTGGTCGGCCGCATCGCCCTCGGCGACGAACACGCGGGTGCCGGCCGCCTCCAGCACCGCGGCCAGCTCGGCCGGCGGCGCGCGATCGGTGAACCAGGCGTGCACCCGCCCGATCGGCCCCAGCCGGACCATGGCGTTGCGGCCGAGCTTGCTGTGGTCGGCAGCCAGGAACACCTGCCGCGAGTGCTCGATGATCGCCTGCGCCACCCGCACCTCGTGGAAGTCGAAATCCAGCAGGGTGCCGTCCGGATCGATGCCGGAGATGCCGATCACGCCGAAGTCCACCTTGAACTGGCGGATCAGCTCGATGGTGGCCTCGCCGGTGACGCCCTGGTCGCGGCCGCGCACGCGCCCGCCAGCCACCATCACCTCGAAGCTGGGGTTGGCGCTCATCATCACCGCGACGTTGAGGTTGTTGGTGATCACGCGCAGGCCGCTGTGGCCCATCAGCGCGCGCGCCACGTCCTCGTTGGTGGTGCCGATGTTGATGAACAACGAGGCGTCGTCGGGAATGTGCTGCGCCAGCAGCGTGGCGATGCGCCGCTTCTCCTGCGCCTGCAGCGACTTGCGCGCCGTGTAGGCCAGGTTCTCCACGCTGGACGGCAGGCTCACCCCACCGTGGTAGCGGCGCAGCACGCCGGCCTCGCACAGCAGGGTCAGGTCGCGGCGGATGGTCTGCGGCGTCACCTCGAAGCGCGCCGCCAGCCCTTCCACCTCGGCATAGCCCTGCTGGCGCACCAGCGCCACCAGTTGCTCCTGGCGCGGATTCAGCGCGGACACCGCGCTCGGCTTGGGAATCGAATGGTCCATGCGCCGATGATGGCGCATGCGCCCGCGGATGCAACCGCGCCGCGTGCACACCCTCGGTGAACCGCAGCCATGGCCCGGGCCTGCGCGGTCTACGCGCCGATGCGGGCCAGCGCCTAGACTAGCGCCCCTCGCCGGGCCTCCCGCACTCCCACACCCGCCATGCTCAACAACGACATCCTGCGCTCCATCCGCTACATGCTCGACCTGAGCGACCAGAAGATCGTCGATCTGGCGCACCTCGCCGATCCCGCGTTCCCGATCGACAAGGCGCAGATCCCGGCGTGGCTGAAGAAGGAGGACGAAGACGGCTTCGTCGAATGCAGCGACGCGGTGCTGGCGCATGTGCTGGACGGGCTGGTGTTCCACTACCGCGGCCGCGACGAGAGCCTGCCGCCGCGCCCGGTGGAAGCGCGCATCACCAACAACGTGGTGCTGAAGAAGCTGCGCGTGGCGTTCCAGCTCAAGGACGTGGACATGCACCAGATTTTCGACGCCGCCGGTTTCCCGGTGTCCAAGCCGGAACTGTCGGCGCTGTTCCGGCAGCCGGAGCACAAGAATTTCCGCCTGTGCGGCGACCAGTTGCTGCGCAACTTCCTCAAGGGCCTGACCCTGCGCGTGCGCACCGCCGGCTGAGCCGCGCGCTCCGCTGCACCAGGGCGCGGCCGTCGCCGCGGGACCGGTCTTCCACACGCCGGCCATCGCGAATCGGTAGGATGCGCGCATTCCGCCACCGTGGCGGCGCGGCCGGCTTCCGGTCCTGCCGCCTCCCGTTTCGTTCCGAGGGTCCCCATGAAGCTAGAGGCGCTGTTCGACCAGTTGCACACCCTGCCGACCATTCCCCAGGTGGCGCAGGACCTGATCCTGCAGTTCGATGCGCCGGGCACCAGCCTGGACGCGGTGGCGCGCAACATCGAGCGGGACCCGGTGATCGCGGCCAAGGTGCTGCGGCTGGCCAATTCGGCGCGCTTCCGCGGCGCGCGCGACTCCACCACGGTGGAAGACGCGGCGCTGCGCCTGGGCTTCAACACCTTGCGCACCCTGGTGCTGGCCTCCTCGGTGACCGGCGCGTTCCATGCCCCGGCGCATTTCGACCTGCGCGCGTTCTGGCTGCACAGCTTCGAAGTGGCCGGCGTGTGCCGGCTGCTGGCGCGGCAGAAGGGCCTGGACGCGGAGACCGCGTTCACCTGCGGCATGATGCACAACATCGGCGAACTGCTGATCCAGACCGGCGCGCCCGACTACGCCGCGCAACTGCACCCGGACGCCTCGTCCAGCGGCCGCGCCGCCGACGAGACGGTGCAACTGGGCTTCGGCTACCCGGAAGTGGGCGCCGAGCTGGCGCGGCGCTGGCACCTGCCGCAGGTGATCCAGACCGCCATCGCCTTCCAGGCGCGGCCGCTGCAGGCCCCGGAAGGCGAGCCGATGCCGAAGGTCGTCGCCCAGGCCGCGCTGGTCGCCGATGCGCTGGAGCGCCACGGCGGCGCCAACGACCAGGCGCGGCAGGCGGTGACCGGACCGTTGCTGGACGACGTGGATCTGGACGCGTTGTTCGCCGCGCTGCCGGACGTGATCGAGGCCGATCGTGCGTTTACCGAGATGTTGAAGTAAGGGAAGACGTGCCGCCGCGTCGGTCACACCGCGCGGCGGCATAGCGGGAACTGCGTCTTTCCGATTCTGCCGTACCCTCATCCGGCGCTACGCGCCACCTTCTCCCGGTGGGAGAAGGGGTGGTTTCCGGCGTTTGCCACCGCGCGAGGGCGTCGGCGGCACCGTGGCGGCAGCGCGCGGCGTGCACGCTTTCGGCGTCTTGGCGGTTGCCGTTTTTGTTGCGCCTTTCTTTTTTGTTGCCGGCGCTGGCGTCGTCGACTTCGCCTTGGTCCTGGCCGTCGTCTTGTCCTTGGTTCGCGCTGCCGCCTTCTCCGCCAACGACGTCGCGCCAGATGCGGAGGTGCGTGTGGTCTTCGTCGCCTTGGCGCCCTTCGTGTTTCCTGCAGCGCCCGCGTCACCGCGCTTCGGCTTCGCCCGCGACGCAGCTGCACCGCGGGCCGGCGCCGCGCCCATAGCGACCCAGGTCGGCGCATGGTCGCTGGCGTGCGGCAGGTCGCGCACCCAGCGGTCCACGCCGGCGTCGCGCAGGCGCGCGGCCAGCGGTGGATTCAGCAGCAGGTGGTCGATGCGCAGCCCGGCATCGCGCTGCCAGTGCTGGCGGAAATAATCCCAGAACGTGTACACGCGGCGCTCGCCGTGCACCTGGCGCAGGCTGTCGGTCCAGCCCTGCGCCAGCAGTTCTGCATAGGCCTGGCGGCTTTCCGGTTGCAGCAGCGCATCGCGCCGCCATGAGGCCGGGTTGTAGATGTCCGCATCGGTGGGCACCACGTTGAAGTCGCCGATCAAGGCGACCGGATGCGGCAGCGCCACCAGGTGCTGCGCATGCCGCTGCAGCCGCGCGAACCAGTCCAGCTTGCAGTCGAACTTCGGACCCGGGCGCGGATTGCCGTTGGGCAGGTACAGACAGCCGACCAGCACGCCGTGCGCCATCGCCTCGATGTAGCGGCTCTGGGTGTCGCGCGGATCGCCGGGCAGGCCGCGCCGGCTCTCGACCGGATCGCAACCCCTGGCCAGCAGCGCCACGCCGTTCCAGCTCGACTGCCCCATCCACACCGCGCCGTAGCCGGCGGCATGCAGCTCGGCCAGCGGAAAGCCGGCATCCACGCTCTTGAGCTCCTGCAGCCCGACGATGTCCGGCGCCTCGCGCTGCAGCCACTGCAGCAGCTGCGGCAAGCGGCTGCGGATGCCGTTGACGTTGTAGGTGGCGATCTTGAGCGTCTTCATCCGGCGCGCCTGCAGAATCTGCCATCACCTTGGCCCCGCTACCCTCGTCGCATCGTGAAAACGGGAACCGCCGCATGACCCCGCTCGACAAACCCCTGCGCCGCGCACTGGAGATCGACGGCGTGCACTACACCCTGACCGTGGATCCGGACGGCCTGAAGCTCACCGAGAAAGGTCGTCGCAAGGGCCTGGACTTGCGCCGGAGTGCGCTGGTCAGCGGCGACGCGGCATTGGCGACCGCGCTGCAGGCCTCATTGGCCGATCGCCCGGGCAAACGCTGAGCGCGAGCGCGGCCGGCGACACGCCCGGGCCACGCGGGCAGGCATGGCCACCGATGGTGCTATCGTCGCGCCATCGGCAACCAGCAGGGAGCGGGCGGATGCGCAAGCGCAGCGATGAGGCGTTCGAAAACGGGCAGACGCGCCCCCGGCACGCCCGATGGGGCATGGGCGCGCTGCTGCTCGCCCTGCTGCCGCTGGCGGCTTACGCCGCGCCGGACGTGCCGGACAGCCTGCGCGTGTCCAGTACCAACACCTACGCCGCGGGCACGCCCGAATGGCGCCAGGTGCGCGATTGGCTGGCGCAGCATCGGCCATCGGACGCCGGCCCGGCACGGGCCCAGAACCTGGAGCGACTCGGCCCGCTGATGCTGACCTACGCACGTGCGCTGCACGGCGTGCCGACCCAGGCGCCGGTAGCGCTGCCGCTGCCCGACCAGGGCGCGCCCGGCGACAGCATCGCCATCGCCAGCTGCATCGACGGCCTGCGCCAATCGTGGATCTACGGCGTTGAGGAAGCATCCATGCATGACTGGACGCTGACATCGTTCGCCATCTCACAGCGTGCGGACTGCACACAGGCGACAGCACGTGCTGAGCCGGCGACCTCAGCAGACTCTGCAGGCGCGGCATCGGCGCACCGCTAGTCACTTGCCATGGCTCGGTGAGCGCGGTTGACTCGCAGATACCGTCTTACCCCCT
>NZ_NQYT01000016.1:0-30615 GCF_009192935.1 Xanthomonas sp. LMG 12461 | reverse complement strand
AAGACCGTAGGCAGCCTCCGATGTGTAAAAAAGACAGCCCTCGACATCGTTGGACAACTCGCCGTTGGTACGGTGCTTGCCATTGGTCAGCTCGGATGGCCACATCGAAACTGCGTTTGGCGACGTCGATGCCGATGACGGCAGACATAGGCGATTCCTCCATCGTGTCAGGGTCATGATCGGCGCTGGGCCCGGTCCTGCCTTGTCGATGCGAGTTCACGCCCGCGGGCGGACTCTGGATACCGTTCGGACACACAAGGGCCAGCATGTGGAGGGCGGAGCCGATCTGCGATGCAAGCTCGAAGCTTTAGGAGCGACTGGACCTCCCGCACCTCCTCCGATGATCAGTCGGAAGACATGACGCCTGTTTAGGGGCGACATGTCCAGATACAAGGAGCGGCTTCAGCCGCGACAGGCGCTATGGGTGACGTCTGTCGCGGCTGAAGCCGCTCCCACGAGGGATAGGGCGAACGGCGCAGCAAGCGGCGCTCATGCTCAGCCGATCAACTTGTCCGGGGTGATCGGCAGGTCGCGGATGCGCTTGCCGGTGGCGTGGAACACGGCGTTGGCGATGGCCGCCGGGATGCCGACCATGCCCAGCTCGCCCATGCCCTTGACCCCGAGCGGGTTGACGATGGTGTCGTCCTCTTCGACGAACATGGTCTGGATCTCGTGCACGTCGGCGTTGACCGGCACGTGATAGTCGGCCAGCGAGGCGTTGAGCATGCGCCCGTAGCGGTGGTCGATCTCGGTGCCTTCGCTGAGCGCCATGCCGATGCCCATCACCACGCCGCCGATTTCCTGGCTGTGCGAGGTCAGCGGATTCATGATCTTGCCGCAGGCGGTGGCTTCGATGACCCGCGTCACCTGCACCATGCCGGTGTCCGGATCGACCTTGACCTCGATGAACTGCGCGCCGTGCGCGGCGGTGGCGTACTGCTTGCGCTCTGCCGAGGGCTTGGATTCGTGCACCACTTCCAGCTCCTGCAGGCCGTGCTGGCGCATCAGCTTGGCCACGTCCAGGCCGGCCTCGGACTTGCCGGTCGGGCGTAGCTGGCCATCGACCAGTTCTACCGCATCCACGTCCAGCCCGCTGAATGCGGCCTGCCCATCCTGTCTGGCCAGTTCCAGCAGCTTGCCGCGGATCTCGCGCGCCGCGCCGTGGATTGCGCTGCCGACGCTGGCGGTGGTCCACGAGCCGCCCTGCGCCGGCGCCTTCGGCAGGCGCGTGTCGCCCAGTTCGAACTGCACGCGCTTGGCGTCGATGCCCAGATACTCGGCGGCGATCAGGGTCATCACCGTGTAGGTGCCGGGGCCGATGTCGGAGGTGGCACTGCCGACGCGAGCGCTGCCATCGGCCTTCAGTACCACTCGTGCCAGCGCGGGCATCTGCATCGACGCCCAGGTGCCGGTAGCCATGCCCCAGCCGACCAGCAGGCGGCCGTCGCGCATCGAGCGCGGCTCGGGCGTGCGCTTGCTCCAGCCGAAGGTCTCGGCGGCGAGCGCGTAGCACTCCCGCAGCGCCTTGCTCGAGAACGGCTTGCCGCTCTCCGGGTCGGTCTCGGCATAGTTGGCCAGGCGCAGTTCCAGCGGGTCCATCTTCAGCGCATAGGCCAGTTCGTCCATCGCGCACTCGATGCCGAACATCTGGCTGATGGTGCCGGGCGCGCGCATCGCCTGCGGCGTCGGCAGGTCGGTCTCCACCACCTCGAAGCGATCCTCCACGTTGGGGCAGGCGTACAGCGAGCGCGCGTTGCGGAAGAAGGCCTCGTTGAACGCCTCGATGCGCGAGGTGTTGAGCACGTGCCGGTAGCGGATCGCCTGCAGCGTGCCGGCGGCGTCGGCGCCCAGGCCCAGTTCCACGCGGTAGTAGGGGCGGTAGCCATGGCCGCTGAACATCTGCCGCCGCGTATAGACGATCTTCACCGGTAGACCCACCGCCTTGGAGACCGCGCCGAGCAGGAAGGTGTAGTAGTTGGGACGCAGGCAGGAGCCGAACGCGCCGCCGACGAACAGCGAGACCACGTTGACCTTGTCCACCGGAATGCCGAAGTAGCCGGCTAGCTGTTCGCGGTCCTGGTAGACGTTCTGGCTCTTGTTGACCACGGTCAGGGTGTCGCCGATCCAGTAGCCGATGCCGCCGTGCGGTTCCATCGGGTTGTGGTGCTCGATCGGCATCGTGTACGCGGCCTCCAGCTTCACCGGCGCGGCGGCGAACGCAGCAGCCGGGTTGCCGCGCGGCTTCGGCGACTCCTCCGGGGTCGGATCGTGCGCCTGGTCGAGCAGCGCGTCGAAATCGGTGTGCGCGGCTTCGGTGGCGTACTCCACCTGGATCAGCCGCGATGCATGTCGCGCCTGCTCGAAGGTGGTGGCGACCACCACGGCGATCGGTTGCGCATTGAAATGGATGCGGTCGTCGACCAGGGCACGGAACGACAGATCCTCGCCTTTCTTCTTGACCGCGTCGGAGACCGGCTTGATCGCATTGAGATGGGTCAGCACCTTGATCACGCCCGGCGCGGCTTCGGCGGCGCGGGTGTCGATGCGCACGATGCGGCCCTTGGCGATGGTGCTGGTGAGGATGTAGCCGTGGACCAGATGCGGGATCTGGAACTCCGCCGCATAGCGCGCCTTGCCGGTGACCTTGGCGTAGCCGTCGACGCGGCGCATTTCCTTGCCGATGTAGTTCATTGCCGGTTCTCCGGTTGGCCGCTCACGCGGCGTCGCTGCCGCTGGCGCGGTGCAGGGCGCGGATCATCGCGTGCGTGCCCATCGGGATCTTGTAGGCGTTGTGCGCCAGTGGCCGCGCCGCGGCCATCTCGGCCTGCGCGGCGGCAGCGAAGGCGTCTTCACCGACCCGCTGCCCGACCAGCGCACGTTCCGCGGCACGCGCGCGCCAGGGTTTGTGCGCCACCCCGCCCATGGCGATGCGCGCGTTGCGGATGCGCCCGTCCGGTTCCAGCGCCAGCGCCGCGGCCACCGAAATCAGGGCGAACGCGTAGCTGGCCCGGTCGCGCACCTTCAGGTAATGGCTGTGCGCGGCGAACCCCGGCGCCGGCAGGGTGATGGACTCGATCAGTTCGCCATGCGCGAGCTGGTTGTCGATATCGGCGCGCGCCTCGGGCAGCAGGTGGAATTCGGCGAACGGAATCTCGCGCTGGGTGCCGGCCGGCGTACGCACCTGCACCGTCGCGTCCAGTGCGGCCAGCGCCACGCACATGTCCGACGGGTGCACGGCCACGCAGTGCGCGCTGTGGCCGAAGATCGCGTGAGTGCGGTTGAGCCCCTCGCGCGCGCCGCAACCGCTGCCGGGTTCGCGTTTGTTGCAGGGCAGGGCGGTGTCGTAGAAGTAGCCGCAGCGCGTGCGCTGCAGCAGGTTGCCGCCGTTGCTGGCCATGTTGCGTAGCTGCATCGTGGCCCCGGCCAGGATCGCCTGGCTCAGCAGCGGATAGCGCTGGCGCACCAAGGGATGGTTGGCGGTCTGCGTGTTGTTGGCGAGTGCGCCCAGGCGCAGGCCGCCGTCGGCGGTTTCGGCGATCTCGGCCAGGCCCTTGAGCCGGGTCAGGTCGACGATCTCGTCGGCACCGGTCACCCCTTCCTTCATCAGGTCGAGCAGGTTGGTGCCGCCGCCGAGGAAGCGCGCGTTCGGGTTGGCGGCGACACGGCGCACCGCGTCCTCCGGCGAGGTCGCGCGCTGGTACTTAAACGGCGTCATCGGCCACCTCCTTCGCCATCTTCAGGGCGGTCAGTTCGGACTGGTCGACATAGCGCCAGGTCAGCGGCCGCGGCGCGCCGCCGCTGTGCACGTCCTGGATCGCGGCGACGATCTTCGGGTAGGCGCCGCAGCGGCAAATGTTGCCGCTCATGCGCTCGCGCACCTCGGCGTCGCTGAGTTCGGTGACCGGCAGGCTGACGTCGGCGCTGACGTGGCTGGCATCGCCGCGCCTGATCTCGTTCAACAGCGCCACCGCCGAGCAGATCTGCCCAGGCGTGCAGTAGCCGCACTGGAACCCATCGTACTGCACGAACGCGGCCTGCATCGGGTGCAGTCGCTCGCCGTCGGCCAGGCCCTCGATGGTGGTGATCTGCGTGTCTTCGGCCTGTGCGGCCAGGGTCAGGCAGGAGAGGCGGCGCTCGCCGTCGACGATCACCGTGCAGGCACCGCACTGGCCGTGGTCGCAGCCCTTCTTGGTGCCGGTCAGTGCCAGATGTTCGCGCAGCGCGTCCAGCAGCGTGGTGCGTGGATCCAGCTGCAGGGCATGGCGCTGACCGTTGACCTCCAGGACCACGGGCAAGGCGTTCTGCGGCGGCGCGGCCTTGGCGACGGGGGCGGCGAACGCGGCCTCGCTGAAGAGGATCTGTCCGCCCGCGCTGCTGAGGCCGGCGGCCGAGAGCAGGGCGAGGAATTCGCGGCGCGAGAGGCCGTTGATGCCGAGCCGGCGCGCCAGCGCGGCTTCGTCCTCGCTCAATGGGGTGTCGCGCGCGCTGTCGGCGGCGCCGGACGCGTCATCGGTACGGTGGGGCTCATGCTGCATCGGTCTCTCCTGCCTGGGGGACCGCCACCGCGCGCGCCGGGGCGCAGCAGGAAGCGAGTCGACCTGGGTAGCAGCGCCATCGCGACGCCGACGTGCGGGCACGCATCGGCACCCGAGCGCGAGCATCGCGGCGGGACCGCGAAGGGACTGCGAAGAGAACGCGAAGGGAGGGTGTCGGGGCAGTGATACGGACGGGTGGCCGTACTGGATCGGGATGCGCGTGCATGCGCTCCTGCAGATGCCATCGCCGCCACGACAGGCGCGCGATTGCGCCTGTCATGGTCGGCGCCACGCGACGCCGGTGCAGCGATGGCGTCGCGTGCGTCTGCGATGCGGCAGGCGCTACCAGCGATACGCCACCGATGCCTGATACTGGCGGCCGGCGATCGGGCGGCCCATGAACACGCCGCCGGTGGCCGCGCCGGGCACGCGGACATTGCCTTCTGTCAGGCCCAGCGTGTCGGTCACGTTGCTGCCGCTGACGGTGAACTCCCAGTGCTCGCCGCTGTGCAGGCTGGCACCGACGTCGAGCATGTCGTAGGACGGCAGGCGCTGGCTGTTGGCCAGGTCGGCGTAGCGCTCGCCGATGTAGGAGTAGGTCGCGAACACGCGCAGGTCGCCGAACGGCAGCATCCAGTAGTAGCTCGGCGTCAGCCGGAACTGGCGCTTGGGCTGGCGCATGACCTGGTTGCCGGTGTATTCGCGGTAATTGCGGTACTTCGCGTCCAACCACACCCCCGTCCCGGCCAGTTCGAAGCCGCCGAACGGGCGGATCGCGCCTTCCACCTCCAGGCCGTAGGCACGCGAATCGCCGACCGTGGTGAAGTTGCTGCCGTTGGCCAGGAAGGCCTGGAACGGCGAATTCCTGAAGGTGTTGTAGAACGCGGTGAGGTACAGGTCGTAGTTGGCCGCGCCCGACTTCAATCCCAGTTCGTACTGCCGGATGTCCTGCACCTTGGTCTGCCCGTCGCGCAGATTGTCGAAGCCGGGAAACTTGACCCCGGAATTGACCCGCGCGAACACGCTGTTGTGCGCGTCGAGCTTGACGTTCAGGCCGGCGGTCCACGACAGCGCATTGTCGTCCTGGTCGATGCGTCGCGCGCTCGGCAGCGAGATCGAAGTGGCATTGTCGTAGAGCGTGGCCGGATTGCCGTCCAGGTCCACGGTGGCGGTGTCGTGCACGGTGCCGGTGACGTGCTGGCGTTCGTAGCGCACGCCCAGGTCCAGGCGTAGGCGCTCGTCCAGTTCCCATTCGTCGGCGACGAACACTGCGGCGTTCTCGCCCTCGTAATGCGCGCGCAGCGCCAGGAAGGCGGTGCTGGTGAAGCCGTCGCGGGTCGGCTGGCGGCCGTCGTCCAGGGTCACGTCGATGCGCCGCGCATGGTTCTGCGCGGTCAGCAGCATGGTATTGCCGAGGTACCAGGTGTCGTTGGAGGTGTACCTGGCGTAGTAGCTGCCCACGGTCAGCGTGTTGCCGGCGAACAGCGTGCGGCTCAGGCGCAGATCGTTGGTGAAGGAGTTCAGGCGCTTGTCCACCGACCACCAGCCGGCTTCCAGCACCTGCTGGTCCGGATCGACAGTGCCGCCGCCGTTGGTGTAGCGCGCGCTGCCGGTGCTGCCGTAGCCGGCGATGAAGTCGCCCAGCCGCTGCGGCGCGTTGCCGGTGAACAGCGCGTAGGTCGGCGCGGTGCCGCCCATCACGTTGAAGCGGTCGGCGACGGTCCAGTCGCCCACCTCCCAGTTCAGTTCGCCGCCGAACACGTCGATGTTGACGCCGCGGCCGTCGCCGAGGTCGCGCCGGATGGTCTGGCCGTTGGGGCCGACCGGCAGGGTGACGTTGCGGAAGTCGTTGCTCAGCAGCGTGCCGTGCTGCGCGTCGAGACCGGGAAAGCTGGACAGGTCGCTGCCGTTGTTGCGCGACAGCAGCGGGATCGCGGTGTAGAAGGCGTTGTTGTCGTCGGTATGGCGCGCATAGAACGACAGTTCGCCGCTGTCCCAGCGCTTGCTCAGGGTGGCGCTGAACTGGCCGCCCTTGTCGGCGGGGAACTGCGGGTCGCGCACGCCGTCGGTCTCGCGGAAGAAGCCGCTGACGCTGTAGTACCAGCCGTTGCCCATCGGCCCGCTGTCGAACAGATCGATGCGGCGCAGTGCATCGCTGCCGCCGGTGAGGCGTACGCTGCCTTCCGGCTCGTCCTGGCCTTTCTTCTGGATGAAGTTGACGGTGATGCCGGCCTGGCCGTTGGAGAAGATCGGGCTGGAACCGCCGCGCAGCACTTCCATGCGTTCGATGGTGTCGTCGGTGCGGAACAGCGTGGAGTTTTCCAGGAACGACAGGGTTGGCGGCGGGAACAGCGGCGCGCCATCGAGCTGGAAAGTGACGAACGGCGCATCGCCTTCCGACGGCATGCCACGCACGAAGATGTTGGCGCCGGTGCCGCCGCCGCTGGGTTCGGCCCACACGCCGGGCACGATCTTCAGCAGGTCGGCGCTGCTCTGTGGCACCGCCTGCTGGATCTGTTCGGGTGTGGCGGTGGTGATCGAGAAGCTCGCATCGCGTTTGCGCAAGCCGCTGAAGCGCGCAGTGCCGCTGACGACCACGGTATCCAGGGTGGTGGCGTCGGGTTGCGTGGCCGGCGCGGCGGGTGCGTCGGCGGTCTGCGCCAGCGCGGGGGGCGCGAGCAGGACGGCGGCGATGGACAGGGGCAGCAGATGACGAAGCGGCGCAAGATGCATGAAGAATCTCTCCTTTCTTCATTCGGAACGATCGGCCGGGATGCGGCACGCGCGTGCAGCGCGCGGCCGCGTCGCATCGGCCGGTACGGCGCGAAGCAGGGGGCGACGCGCGGCGCCCTTTGTAACGCCGTCGGGCGATCGGGCCGTTGTGCAGCGCGGTACCGGCCGCGTTTGCGTGACAGGTTGCCCAGGCAGGTCGACATCGCACCGCAACCTACGGCGTGCGCTGCGCAGGGCGGCGTCGCTTCGGTTGCTCATGCGTGTGGTCATGCGTGGCGTCGCAGGAGGGACGCAGCCGTGACAGAGACGATCGCGGAACGCCGATCGCGGTCGATTTCCAGAAGGGCACAACGCGCCGCTCCTGCGCAGCGTGCATCCGGGACAAGGGCCGTCGCCATCGTCGCCACGCGCCGCTTGCTATCGTGGCGCGCTGCGCGTCCAGGAGTGTCCTGCAATGAAGAACTGGCTGTTCCTGCTGGTGGCCATCCTCGCCGAGGTGGTCGCGACCTCGGCGCTGAAGGCCAGCGAAGGCTTCACCCGGCTGTGGCCGACGCTGCTGGCGCTGTGCGGCTATGGCATCGCCTTCTACCTGCTGTCGCTGACCCTGCGCAGCGTGCCGGTAGGCGTGGCCTATGCGCTCTGGTCGGGCATCGGCATCGTGTTGATCTCGCTGCTGGCGTGGTGGCGGTTCGACCAGGCGCTGGACCCGCCGGCGATCGTCGGCATGGCGCTGATCGTCGCCGGCGTGGTGGTGATCAACGTGTTCTCGCGCAGCGCCCCGCATTAGCAAAAAAAGAGGCCGCCCGAAGGCGGCCTCGTCACGCTGCAGCGAACCTGCCCGATCAGAAGAACAGGCGCACGCCGAACGAGGCGCTGCGGCCGGGCAGCATGACGTCGTCCTTGAGGAACGAGGTATGCACGCGCGCATCCTGATTGGTCAGGTTGTTGCCGTCCAGGAACACTTCCCAGGCGGTGCTGCCGGCATCGACGTGATAGGCCAGATGCGCATCGACCAGGGTGTAGCCGGCGGTGGGCGTCTCGTTGACTGCCACCTTGTCCTGCTTCTGGTAGCGGGTGGCGCCCAGCGCGGCGCGCCAGTTGCTCGCGTCCCAGCGCAGCTGCGCGCCGTAGCGCGCCGGCGCGATGCGCGGCAGGTTGCCGCCGTCCTTCAGGCGTGCGCGCACGGTGTCGCCGAACACGCGCAGGTCCCAGGCGCCGCTGTCGTTGTTGGCCAGGTGGAAGGTGGCCTCGCCCTCGAAACCATGGAACACCGCATCGGCCTGGGTCCACTGGCGGATCGGCAGGAAATCGTTGTCCTCCTCGTGGAACCACTGGCCGCCGGTGTCGACGATGTAGATGAAGTCGTCGTAGCGGTTGTAGTAGCCGGCCACCTTGGCGTCGACCCAGTCGTTCTTGAAGATCAGGCCCAGTTCGGCCTGGTTGGCCTTCTCGGTCTTCAGGTCGGGGTTGCCGATCTCGTAGGCGAGGGTGGCGATGTGCGGACCGTTGGCGAACAGTTCTTCTTCGGCCGGGGCGCGCTCGGCGTGGTCGAGGTTGGCGGTCAGGCGCCACTGTTCGTTGAAGCGGAAGCCGCCGCTCAGCGACAGGCTCTTCGGGGTGAAATCGCGGTCCACGCCGGTGTCGGTCTCGTACTTGGTCCTGTCCACGCGCGCGCCGACCTCGGCCTGCACGCGGTCCCAGGTGTTGCGCGCCAGCGCGAACACGCCGATGGCGCGGGTGTCGGTCTTCGGCACGAAGGCTTCTTCGCCGGTGGCCTGGAAGGTCGAGTCGCTGCCCTGCACGCCGACCGCGGTCTGCCAGCCGCCGCCCAGGCCGAAGGAGGCCTCCACGCGGCCTTCGTTGGCGCGCTTGTCGAACTTGGTGCCCACTTCCGCGCCTTCGAACTCGGTGTGGGTGTAGGCGGTGTGGCCGAAGCTGTAGCGCAGTGCGCTGCCGTCGCCCCACGGGTCGTTCAGCGCACCCTTGAGCTCGAAACGGTCCTGGTGCAGCTGCAGCGACACGCCACGCTCGCCGGCGGCCGGATCGCCGGGCTCGCCGGGGTTGCCGTAGTTGTCGCGGAAGCGCGAGATCGACACGCCGACGAAGCCCCAGTCGCCGGCCAGCGAACTGCCGATCGAGCCGACCTTGGACTTGACGAACGAGTTGAGCTGCGGGCCCTGCGGCGTGTCGTAGTCCTTCAGGTTGCGGTACACGCCGTCGGCATGGATCGACAGGCCGCTGCCGTTGCCGGCATCGACGCGGAACATGTCGGTGTTGCCGCTCTTGTCGCCGCCTTCCCAGCGCGCTTCGGCACGACCGTGCACGCCGTCGACCGGGGTCTCGGCGATGCGCCCGTCGACCACGTTGACCACGCCGCCGATGGCGCCGGAGCCGTACAGCAGTGTGGACGGACCCTTCAGCACTTCGATCTGGTCGGCCAGGAACGGCTCAACGGCAGGCGAATGATCCTGGCTGACCGTGGACACGTCCTGGGAGGACAGGCCGTCGTTGAGCACCGCCACGCGCGGGCCGTCGAGGCCGCGGATGATCGGCCGGCCCACGCCGGGGCCGAAGTTGGAGCTCTGCACGCCCGGCAGGCTGGCCACGGTCTCGCCGATGCTGGCGCCGCGGTTCTCGTCCAGGCGCTCGCCGGCCAGCACGTCCACCGGCTGGCTCAGCGCACCGGCGGCATCGCGCAGCGGGCTGGCGGTGACCACCACCTGGTCCATGTCCTTCACGTGCCGGTCCTGCCTGTGGCCTGCGCCGTGGCGGCTGTCGCTGGCCGGCGGCGTGGCGTCGGTCGCAGTCGTCGTGGTGGTCGGGTCGGCGGCCAGGGCCAGCGACGGGCTCAGCAGGCCAAGCAGGGCCAGGGACAGGGCGGAACGGCGGAGCAGGACGGGACGGGGAGAGGGCATGGGCATTCCATTAGGAGGGACAGTCGGGGGCGACGTGCGCGCTGCCGGCACCGCACAGCGGCGGTGGACGGTCGGGGAAGGGGCGCGGGACGCGCTGGTCGCCGGCGGCCGAATGTTATATTATTCCGTAACACTTTCAACCCGTGCCGACCGTCATGTCCTCATCGTTCGATCTGCGCGCCGCGCTCGACCGCCTCGGCGCCACCGGTTCGCTGCTGTGCGCGGTGCATTGCGCGGTGTTGCCGCTGGCGCTGGCGGTGCTGCCGTCGCTGGGTCTGGCGATGTGGCTGGGCGAGGGCGTGGAGCGCACCCTGGTCCTGTTCGTGACCTGCCTGGGCCTGTTCAGTCTGGTGCTCGGGTATCGCCGGCACCGCGTGTGGCAGGCGCTGGGATTGCTCATCCTCGGCTTGCTGGCCCTATGGGCCGGGCTGCTGGTGCCGGCGCTGCATCATGCGGTGGCGCCGCACGCGGCGATCATGACCTTCGGCGGCACCCTGGTCGGCCTGGCGCACCTGCTCAACCTGCGCTTGAACCACGGCCACGTGCACGACGCAAGCTGCGCCCATTGAGCGCACGTGGTAGGCTTGCCGCCCTTGCGCGAGGGCGCTGACCGCGTTGGCCTCGCCAAACCCCGTGCATCTCGCGGGGGTTTTCGCAAACACATTCAGGAGTCGATGAGCATGGGTAAGGGTGACCGCAAGACCGCCAAGGGCAAGCGCTACAACGCCAGCTACGGCAATTCGCGCTCGCACAGCGTGAGCAAGGTGGCCGTGGGCGCTGCATCGCCGGCCGCGAAGAAGTCGGTGGTCAAGGCGCCGGCGGTGAAGAAGGCCGTGGCCAAGAAGACGGTCGCCAAGGCCGGCTGAGCCAGCCACCGGTTGCGACGAAGAACGCGGCGCTTGCGCCGCGTTTTTTTATGCCTGTCTGTTTTTACCTTGGCCGTCGCTGCCAGGCGGCAGGCGGCGGTCTTGCGTCGGAAGCGGGCAGCAGTGGCGCGCGTTCCGATCGCACCAGCGCCTGGCACGCGCCGCCAATCAGTGCGGGCGTGGCGCGGTCGGGCCGTCGTCGCGGTCGTCGTGGTCGCTGCCGGCCAGGTCGGCCACCAGCGAGGTTGGCGTTTCCTCTTCCGCGGGCGGCGTGGGCGCCGGCGGTGGCGCCACCAGCAACAGTTCGGCCAGGCCGCGGTAGATCGGCGTGCGGCAGACCAGCGCCGAAGCGCCGCGGGCGATCAGCACCGTCGCCAGGATCGGCAGCAGCATGTCGCTGCTGTCGGTGAGTTCCAGCGAGATCACCGCAGAGGTCAGCGGCGCCTGGGTGACGCCGGTGAGATAGGCGCACATGCCCAGCAGCACGAAGATGCGCGGGTCCACGCCCGGCATCAGCACGGCCAGGTTGTGGCCGAGCCCGGCGCCGACCGCCAGGGCCGGCGAGAACAGGCCGCCGGGGATGCCGGCCACGTAGGACACCAGGTTCGCCAGCAGTTTCATCAGGCCGAACTCGTGGCCGACGCTGGCGTGTCCCTGCACCAGGCTGCGCGCCTGTTCGTAGCCGGTGCCGAACGCGCCGTTGCCGAAGATCAGGCCCAGCAGCACCAGCGCCAGACCGCACAGCGCGGCCAGCAGCACCGGCTGGCGCCGGCGCAGCTCGCCCAGCCAGCGCGGCTTGCCGGCGACGGTGAGCAGCACCATGCGCGCGAAGGCGCCGCCGAGCAGGCCGGCGACCACGCCGCACAGCAGGATCGCCAGCCACGCCTTGCCCAGCGGCAGGCCGGCGGTGGCGACCCGGCCGAAGTAGGTGTAGTCGCCGAGCAGGCCCAGCGAAATCACGCCGCCGACGATCACCGCCGTCAGCAAGGTGCCGGAGAAGTGGTGCTCGAAGCGTCCGCTCAGTTCCTCGATGGCGAACACCACGCCGGCCAGCGGCGTGTTGAACGCCGCGGCGATGCCGGCGGCGCCGCCGGCCAGCAGGAAATGGCTGGCCTGGCGCGCATCGCGAAAGCCGAACCAGCGCCCGAACACGTACATCAGGCTGGCGCCGACGTGCACGGTGGGACCTTCGCGGCCGATCGAGGCGCCGCCGAACAGGGCCATGGTGGTCAGCATCAGCTTGCCCGCGGACACGCGCAGCGACAGATTGGCCTGGCGGAAGCCGTCGTCGGGACGTTCCAGCGCGGCGATCACCTGCGGGATGCCGCTGCCGCGGGTGGGGCGCAGTGCGCCGTTGGTCAGCCAGGCCAGCAGGGCGAACACGCTCGGGGTCAGCAGCAGCGCCCACCATGGCGAATGCGCGGTGATGCGCTGGAACACGTGGAAGGCGGCGTCGCTGGCCTTGGCGAAGACGATGGAGACCAGGGCCACCGCCACCGCGCCGCCCCACAGCACGGCGCGCTGCTTCCAGCTCTCCTGCGAGATCAGCGGGCGCAGACGATGGCGCAGGCGCGGCGGTTGCGCGGAGTCGGGCGAATGCATGCCGCCATTGTCGCACGCGTTGCCATGGGCGGGCGTCGCCGCGCCGCGACCGTTGTCGTGGCGCTCAGGGCGTGTCACCCATTCCCGAGCATGCCGCGCGCCTGCCAGACCCAACCCGAAGGGCCGCGCTTGCGCGCGCCCGTGGCCGCGTCATCGCGCGGGCGTGGACGCTTGCCACAGGCACGCGCAATCGTGGCGCGCATGCTCGGGGAGTGGTGGCCCGCCTAGCGCAGCGCCGGCAGCAGCGCCTGCGGATCGCCGTCGTTGGGGGCGGCGGGAATGCCGAGCAGGCGGGTCAGCAGCGGGTAGACGTCGACGTTGTTGATCGGCGCCAGGGTGACGCCCTGGCGGAACGCCGGGCCGCGGGCGACGAACACCGCGCGCATCGACGGTAGTGCCGGGTCGTAGCCGTGGGAGCCGCGCAGACTGCGCGGCTTCTCGGCGATGCGCGCACGCGGCAGCGCATCCCAGCCCTCGTGCATCTGGCACACGATCGGCGGGATGCGCGGATTGCTGCCGTAGTGCCAGCGCGCCGGCAGTTCGCCCTTGCGCCAGCAGTCGTACTGCGGATGCGCGCCGAGCAGGCGCGCCTCGACCGCGGCCTCCTGGCCCGGGCGCGGAACGATGCCCACCGATTGCCCGTAGCTGATCACCGTGACCTGTTGCGGCGGGACCATCTCCTCGACCGCCAGCACCTGCTTGGGCGGCACCGCGGCCATGCCGTGGTCGGAGACCAGCACCAGGTTGATCCGGTCCAGTTCGCCGCGCTGCGCCAGGCCGTCGAGCAGATGTCCGATCGCCGCATCGATCCTGGCGACGGCCTGCGCGTATTCGCGCGACTCCGGGCCATGCTCGTGGCCGGCTTCGTCCACCTGTTCGAAGTACAGCGTCAACAGCTGCGGACGCGGCGCGCTGGGATCGTCGAGCCAGCCCAGCACCTGGTCGACCCGCGCGTTCGGCGGCATGTCCGCGTCGAAGGCCTGGCGGCGGCTGGGGCGCACGCCCTGGATGGCCGCCTCGCTGCCCGGCCAGGCCCACGTCGCCGCGTGCAGGCCGGCCTTCTCGACGCCGACCCAGATCGGCTCGCCGCCCCACCAGCGGCCATCGCTGACCGCGGCGCGATCGCTGAGCTGGAACGTGCCCAGCAGCGGGTCCTGCATGCTGTTGTGGACGATGCCGTGATGGTCCGGGCGCAGGCCGGTGGCGATGGTGTAGTGGTTGGGGAAGGTCAGCGACGGATAGGAGGGCGTCATCCACTGCGCGCGCACGCCGTCGTGGATCATGCGGCTCAGGTTCGGGGTGATGCCGCGATCGAGCATGTCCGCGCGCAGGCCGTCGATCGAGATCAGCAGCACCGGCGTGGGCAGCCTCGCCGGTGCGGCGGCGCTGGGTGCGGCGGCCGCGGCGGCCGCGTGCGGCGACGTGGAGGGGGCGGAGGCGCAGGCACCGAGCAGCAGGGTGGCGCAGACGAGCGTGGAACGCAGGACGGAGGACATCATCGCGGCATGATAAGGCGCGGACGGTGACGTGGCGAAGACAGCGCCTGCGGCGCGCGTGCATCGGTATCCGGGGCGCGCGATGCCGCAGCGCTCGCGGCGCCGCCGCCGCAGGCTGCGACGCTCAGCCGAACAGCGGGGCCATGGTGCCGGCGGCCGCGTCGCCGCCATCGCGTCGCTCCAGCGCCAGCAGCGCGGCCTTGGTCGGCAGGCCGCCACCGAAGCCGGTGAGCGCGCCGTTGGCGCCGATCACCCGGTGGCAGGGCAGCACGATCGGCAACGGGTTGCGGCCATTGGCGGCGCCGACCGCGCGCACCGCACGCGGCTGGCCCACATGCTGCGCCAGTTGCGCGTAGCTCCAGGTCGCGCCGAACGGGATCTCGGCCAGCGCCAGCCACACCCGCCGCTGGAAGTCGGTGCCGTGCGGCGCCAGCGGTAGGTCGAAGTGCTCGCGCTCGCCGGCGAAGTAGGCCAGCAACTGCTCGCGCGCGGCACGCACCGGGGCCGGATCGTGCACCCAGTCGGCACGGCCGCGGGCGTCGTAGCGGTTCTCGGGGAACAGGATGTGACGCACGCCATCGCTGCCGACAGCGACGGTGAGCATGCCGATCGGGGTGTCGAAACGGTCGTAGGACAGCGGGGACGCGGTCATGCGCGGGTCTCCTCGGGAGGGTCGTTGGCCAGGTGCCACAGGTGCAGCACCGCGTAGGCGCGCCAGGGACGCCAGGCCTGCCCGCGTGCCTCGGTGGCGCGTTCGCTCAGGCGTGCGCCGTCCGCGCCGAGCATGCGCTGCAGGACCAGGTCGCCGGCGGGGAAGGCGTCGGGCTGGCCGAGCGCGCGCAGGGCGATGTACTGCGCGGTCCAGGCGCCGATGCCGGGCAAGGTGATGGCGTGGGCGACGAAGTCGTCCAGGCGCTGGCCGGCGCGGAACGACAGACGGCCGTCCAGCACCGCCTGCGCCAGCGCACGGATCGTCGCCGCACGCGAGCGCGGCAGGCCGATGGCTTCCAGCGGCGCGTCGCGCAGTGCCTGCGGGGTCGGGAAGGCGCGGTCCAGCCCCGGCGGCTGGCCGGGCCGCGCGGCGCCGTGCCGATCGACCAGGCGCGCGGCCAGGGTCGCCGCGCCGGCCACGCTGACCTGCTGGCCGAGCACCGCGCGTACCGCCACTTCGAACCCGTCCCAACCGCCTGGCACACGCAATCCGGGGCGCCGGGCGATGGCGCACGCCAGCAGCGGATCCTCGCCGAGCGTGGCGTGCACCGCGCGCAGGTCGGCATCCAGGTCGAACACGCGGCGCACCCGGCGCACGATGTCGGGAATGGCGCGCGGATCGGCCGCGGCGATGTGCAGGCGCAGTTCGTGGCGCTGCGGATCGGCCTCGACACGGATGCGAGTGGAGGCCTCGCAGGGGCCGAGCACGCGCTCGTAGCTGGCCTCGCCGATGCGCTCGATGCCGGGGATCGCACGCTTGCGCAGGAACGCCAGCATCGCCGGGAAGTCCAGCGGCGGCCGATAGCCCAGGCGCAGCACCAGATCGCCGCCGGGACTGTCGGTGCGCTGCTTGCGGATCGCCGAGGGTGGCATGCCGCAGCCGTCGAGGAACGCGGCGTTGAAGCGGCGCAGGCTGTTGAAGCCGGCCGCCAGCGCCACCTGGGTGATCGGCAAGGCGGTTTCGGTGAGCAGTTGCTTGGCCAGCAACAGGCGCCGGGTCGCGTGCACCGCTGCCGGGGTGGCGCCGAGCTGGGCCACGAACAGGCGCTGCAGCTGGCGCGCGCTGATGCCCAGTTCGGCCGCCAGCGCGGCGACGCTGGCGTCCTGCAGCGCGCCCTCGGCGATCAGCGCCAGTGCGCGCCGCACCACTTCTTCGCCCAGGTGCTGCTGCGCCTCCGGCGAGAGTTCGGGGCGGCAGCGCAGGCACGGCCGGTAGCCGGCTGCCGCGGCCGCGGCGGCGCTGGGGTAGTAGCGCACGTTGCTGCGCTTGGGCGGCGGGGCCGGGCACACCGGCCGGCAGTAGATGCCGGTGCTGCGCACGGCGGTGAAGAACACGCCGTCGAAGCGCGCGTCGCGGGACTGGCGGGCGCGGTCGTAGAGGGCGTGGTCGGTGGCGGCGAGGGCAGGCATGGCGCCAGTCTAGTCGGCCCCGGCGCGGCGCACTGGCCGTTTTCGGACAGCAATGCCGCGGCTGTCGCGTGGCCGCGGTGCCCGCGGTTTAGGCGCAGTTGGGGAGGTTCCGCGCGGCGGCACTAGACTAGGTCCACGGGCGCCTGGCGCCTGTCTTTTTCGTCTCGTCCGTGGATCCTCCGTTTGGCCGCTCCGTTCAGACTCTGCTGGTTGTCGCTGTGTTGCCTGGGCCTGTTGGCCTGCGGGCAGCAGCCGGCGTCGGCGCCGCGGACCGTCGCCGACAGCCCCTCCGCCGATGGCGAGCACATGGTCTCGATCGGTGCGCCGCCGGCACCGCCGCCGCATGCGGTCGCGCCCAAGCGCGACCCGCAGGCCTGGGACGAGGCCACCCTGGAGAACGGCGAGGCTTTCATCAGCTGCGACACCGACTATGCCGCCGACGCCGGCGATGGCCAGCCGCTGGCCGGGCTGGATCGGCCAGCGGTGGAAGCGGCGCTGGCGCCGTGCCGCGAGCGTGGGCTGATGCGGGTGCGCTATGTCGGCAAGATCAACGCCGGCTTCGCCGAAATGGTGCGGCGCCTGGCCGAGGTGGCCATGCAGACCGGCATCGGCAAGCGCGTGCTCGACCTCGATTCCAGCGGCGGCCAGGTCGAGGCGGCGATCCGTGCCGGCGATGCGATCGGCGAATCCGGCTGGACCGTGTGGGTGCGCGAAGGCTCGGTCTGCCACAGCGCCTGCGTGTTCGTGCTGGCCGCCGGCGACAACCGGCTGATCTCCGGCAAGGTCGGCATCCACCGGATGATGCGGATCAGCTCCACTGCGACCTCGCGCGCCGAGCTCAATCGCGAGTTGCAGGAGGTCTATGGCAACGTCAAGGACTACCTGGAACGCAACGGCGTGGCGGTGGCGGTGGCCGATCTGATGATGACCGTGCCCAACCGCAGCCTGCGCCTGCTCAGCAGCGACGAGCTCAAGCAGTACGGGCTCGACGGCACCAACGCGGTGCAGGACGACCTGGAGCGGATCAAGCAGTTGCGCAAGTGCGGCGACGATTTCGTGCGGCGCAAGGATGCGTTCCTGGTCGCCTTCGACCAGGAGTGCAAGACCAAAAAAGACGTGGACCTTGAGAGCCTGACCGCCTGCGGCCAGGCGCTGAAGCAGCGCTTCGGGTTCCCGGACCAGGCCTGTCCGGCGGAAAGCCCGCTCTCGGAGATCGACGTGGCGACGCTGCCGCTGGCCTCGCCCGGCGCCTGAACGGCCGCTGCGGCGCATCCCGCCCATTCACGTGGCGGGCATGGACGCGGGGCTAGCGTCGCCACATTCCATCCCGGAGCATGCGCATGGCCGCCGGAACCCGCTTGATGCTGCGGCTGTACCTGCCCCCGGCGTTGCTGGCGTTCGGCGGCTTCGCGATCGCCGAAGTGCTGCTGCAACTCGCCAACGGCCTGCATGCGCCCTGGCTGGCGCGGACCGGCTCGCTGCTGAGCCTGTTCGGCCTGCTGGCGGCGACCGCGTGGGCACTGTGGGCGAGCTGGCGTGCCTGGCACCGGCAGCGCTATGCCGCCCCGGCCGCGGCCGCGGGAGTGGCGAGCGAGAATACGGTAGTGGCGACCGAGGAGACGCCATAGGGCCGCTGCGCTGGTCCGCACAGGCCGCGTAGACTGCGGCCTTGCCACCGCCGCTGTCGAGCGATGTCCTTGTCCATCTCCTTCGCGTTCCGCCTCACTCCCGTCCTGCTGGCCCTCGTCGCTGGCGTCGCTTCCGCGCAGACCGCGCCCCCGGCATCGTCCGCGCCCGCGCCGACGACTGCCCCGCCAGCGGCACCCGCCGCCCCTGCTGCCGCTCCCGTGGCGGCGCCGAAACCGGCGCCGCGCCATGCCGGCCCCGCCGCGCCCGCACCCGGGCCGCTGGCCAAGCAGGACGCACAGATGGCGCAGGCCGGCCTGCGCGCCGCGCAGCTGGTCGATGCCGGACGCACCGGCGAGCTGTGGGACGGCGCCTCTGTTGTGGCGAAGAAGGCGGTGACGCGTGCGGTGTTCGTGCGCGAGATCGACGCCGCACGTGCGCGGCTGGGCGCGCTGCTCGGCCGCGGCGTCGCCAGCGTGGCGCGGGTGCAGTACGCCGCCGGCTCGCAGGTGCCGCCGGGCACCTACGTCAACATCAGCTTCCCCAGCCGCTTCGCCAATGCGCCGCAGCCGGTGCGCGAGCTGGTGTCGTTGCGGCTGGACGAGGACAAGACCTGGCGCCTGGTCGGTTATCACGTCGCCATGCCCGATTGAGCGGCATGCTGCGCGCCGTCTTCCTTTCCTCCGAGGCTCCGATGCCCATCGAAATCCGCATGCTGGCCTGGGCGATCCTGCTCGGGATCGCGCAACTGCTGCTCGCCTCCGCCTTCGTCACCGCGCAGCGCGGGCTGAAGTGGAACGCCGGCGCGCGCGATGCGCCGCAACCGCCGCCGGCCGGCGTGGCCGGGCGCCTGGACCGCGCGCTGCGCAACTTCCTGGAAACCTTCCCGTTCTTCGCCGCCGCGGCGGTGGCGGTGGCGGCGCTGGGCAAGGGCGATGCGCACACCGCGCTTTCGGCGCAAATCTATTTGTGGGCGCGGGTGGCCTATGTGCCGCTGTACGCGGCGGGCGTGCCGTACGTGCGCAGCCTGGTGTGGGTGGTGTCGCTGTGGGCGATCCTGCAACTGGTGTGGGCGCTGTTCTGAGCCCCGCGGGCTGCGACCGATCGTCGCAGCGCTGATCCAGATCAAGGACGCGGTGCGCGGCGGTCGTATCCTGGCCGGGTCCGATCACGGAGTCGCCGCATGCAAGTGGATATCGCCATCGTCGGGGCCGGCCCTGCCGGCCTGTGCTTCGCCCGCTCGCTGGCCGGCAGCGGCCTGTCGCTGGCGCTGATCGAGCCGCAGCCGCGCGCGGCGCTGGCCGAGGCCGCCTTCGACGGCCGCGAAATCGCCCTGACCCATGCCTCGCGGGCGTTGCTGGATCAGTTGGACCTGTGGCCGCGGATCGACCCGCAGGCGATCGCGCCGCTGCGCGATGCGCGGGTGATGAACGGTTCCTCGCCGTTCGCACTGACCTTCGCGGCGGGCGAGGGCGGCCGTGGCGATCTCGGCTGGCTGGTGCCCAATCACCTGATCCGCCGCGCCGCGTTCGCCGCGGTGCAGGACCAGCCCGGTCTGACCTTGCTCGATGGTGTCTCGGTGCAGGCATTGCGCCGCGACGCGCGCCAGGCGCAGGTGCAGCTCTCCGACGGGCGCAGCGTGGCGGCGCGCCTGGTGGTCGCCGCCGACAGCCGCTTCTCCAGTACCCGGCGCATGAGCGGGATCGGCGCGCAGTTGCGCGATTTCGGCCGCACCATGCTGGTGTGTCGGGTGCGCCACGAGCGCCCGCACCATCAGACCGCCTGGGAGTGGTTCGGTTACGGCCGCACCATGGCGCTGCTGCCGCTGCACGGCAACGAGGCCTCGGCAGTGCTGACCCTGCCGCCGGAACGCGCGCAGGCGCTGCTGCAGATGGACGAGGCGGCGTTGGGGGCGGAGATCAGTAGCTGCTTCGAGCATCGCCTGGGCGCGATGACGCCACTGGTGCGGCCGCAGGCGTATCCGTTGGTGGCCGTCTATGCGCAGCGCTTCGTCGCCGAGCGCTATGCCTTGATCGGCGACGCCGCGGTGGGCATGCATCCGGTGACCGCGCATGGGTTCAACTTCGGCCTGCAGAGCCAGGCGCGGCTGGCGCGTGCGCTGCACGACGCGGTCGCGCGCGGCGGCGACATCGCTGCGCCGGCCTTGCTGGCCGGCTACCAGCGCGGGCACCGCCTGGCCACGCGGCCGCTGTACGAAGCGACCAACGCGATTGCCGCGCTGTACACCGACGATCGCCTGCCGGCGCGCGCCCTGCGCAGCGCCGCGCTGCGCGTGGCCGACCGGGTCGCGCCGTTCAAGCGTGCCATCGCGGCGCACCTGACCCAGCGCGTGGCGGCCATGGCGCGCTGAGGCGGCGGTCGTGCCGATGCATGCGTGCGTGTCTATCGGTGCTCGGCGCGGCTTGCTTTCAATTCCGAATCCCGAATCCCGATCTCAGCGGCGGCTAGCTGGCGTCGGCGCGCCGCTGTTCCGCACCGGCGACCAGCGCGCCGAGGGCGCTCTGCAGGTCGCCGCTGCGCTGCGCCGCTTCGATCGGCGCGATGGCCCAGGCGCAGCCGGCGTGGCGCAGGTGCTGGCGCCAGTCGCCGGTCCAGCCCTCCAGTTCGTCCAGGGCCAGGGAGATGGAGCCGCCGCGCTCCGCGTGGCCGCCGCGGATGGACTGGCCCAGGCGGAACGGCTGCGCTGCGTCGGGGTCGAGCTGCGCGATGTACACGTCGTGGTTCGGATCTTCCGCAGACGGCGCGATGTTGCGAATGCCCAGCGTGATCAGCATCGTGCGGCGGTCCGCGCTGTCCGGCGCCACCGGCCGGCGAGTGGCAGGCCAGGGGCGCCGATGGCGGTCATGCCTTGCCGAGCACCTGCACCTGTACGTCGCCCAGCTGTACCACCTGGCCCGCGCGCACCTTGCAGGCCTTGCGCAGTTCGACCTCGCCATCCACGCGCACCTGGCCTTCGCTGATCACGGCCTTGGCCGCGCCGCCGCTGTCGCACAGGCCGGTCAGTTTCAACAGGTGCTTGAGTTCCACGTAGTCGCTTTCTAGCTGGAGATCGATGGTCTGCATTGGGGGCTTGCTCGGAAATCGGCGCCCATTGTCGGTCATTCGCGGGCAAAACGCCCGCCATGTCGGCGGCTGGGGGCTGTCGCCGCTGCCGCAGCCCGCGGCGCCGCGCCTGCTGCAGGCGGCCGCGGTGGCCGGCGTCCGCCAGTGCGGAGAGGGTCACGCCTGAACGGTGTCGTTCACCTGCTTTCGACATGCGGCCCGGCAGGGCGCACAATAGGGGCTTCTTTGCGCCTGCCGGTTCTCTGCGGCGCCCCCGGAGTCTCCCATGTCCCAAGATACCCCCGCGCCGCTGCTGTTCGCAGATCTCGGCCTCTCCCCTGCTGTGATGAAGGCGGTCGCCGACGTCGGCTACGAGTCGCCGTCGCCGATCCAGGCCGCCACCATCCCGGCGCTGCTGACCGGCCGCGACCTGCTCGGCCAGGCGCAGACCGGCACCGGCAAGACCGCCGCGTTCGCGCTGCCGATCCTGTCGCGGCTGGATTTCGCCCAGCGCAAGCCGCAGGCGCTGGTGCTGGCGCCCACGCGCGAACTGGCGATCCAGGTGGCCGAGGCGTTCCACCGCTACGCCGCGGCGATCCCCGGCTTCCAGGTGCTGCCGGTGTACGGCGGCCAGCCCTACGTGCAGCAGCTGTCGGCGCTCAAGCGCGGCGTGCACGTGGTGGTGGGCACCCCGGGGCGGGTGATCGATCACCTGGACCGCGGCACCCTGGACCTGTCCGAGCTGAAGACGCTGGTGCTCGACGAAGCGGACGAAATGCTGCGCATGGGCTTCATCGACGACGTCGAGGCAGTGCTGAAGAAGCTGCCGGAATCGCGCCAGGTGGCGCTGTTCTCGGCGACCATGCCGCCGGCGATCAAGCGCATCGCGCAGACCTATCTGAACGACCCGGCCGAGGTGATCATCGCCTCCAAGACCACCACCTCGGCCAACATCCGCCAGCGCTACTGGGCGGTGAGCGGGCTGCACAAGCTCGACGCGCTGACCCGGATCCTGGAGGTCGAACCGTTCGACGCGATGATCATCTTCGCCCGCACCAAGGCCGGCACCGACGAGCTGGCGCAGAAGCTGCAGGCGCGCGGCCTGGCCGCGGCGGCGATCAACGGCGACATCCAGCAGGCGCAGCGCGAGCGGGTGATCCAGCAGCTCAAGGACGGCAAGCTCGACGTCCTGGTCGCCACCGACGTGGCCGCGCGCGGCCTGGACGTGGAGCGGATCAGCCACGTGCTGAACTACGACATCCCCTACGACACCGAAAGCTACGTGCACCGTATCGGCCGCACCGGCCGGGCCGGGCGCAGCGGCGAAGCGATCCTGTTCGTCAGCCCGCGCGAGCGCGGCATGCTGCGCGCGATCGAGCGCGCCACCCGCCAGCCGATCGAGGAAATGCAGCTGCCCAGCGTCGACGCGGTCAACGACCAGCGCGTGAGCCGCTTCATGGAGAAGATCAGCGAGACCATCGCCGCCGGCGGCATCGACATGTACCGCGATTTGCTGCAGAAGTTCGAGGCCGAGAAGAACGTGCCGATGGTGGAAGTGGCCGCGGCGCTGGCGCGCCTGCTGCAGGGCGAGACGCCGCTGCTGCTGGCCCCGGACCGTCCGCGCCCGCCGCAGGGCGAGCGCTTCGAGCGCCGCGAGCGGCCCGAGCGTGGCGAGCGCCCTGAGCGCCCCCGCTTCGAGCCGAAGTTCGAGCGCGAGCCGCGTGCGCCGCGTCGCGACGACGGCGAGCGCCCGGCGCGTCCGGCCCCGGCCGCGCGTGGCGAGGATTTCGACTACCACCGCGACGTCGGCAGCTTCGAGGCGCCGCGCCGCGACAAGGCGCCGAAAGCGCCGCGCGGCGCGCCGGAAGTGGGCATGGAGACCTACCGCATCGAGGTCGGCCACCAGCATGGGGTCAAGCCGGCCAACATCGTCGGCGCGATCGCCAACGAGGCCGGGCTGGAGAGCAAGTACATCGGCCGCATCGACATCCACGACGACCATTCGGTGCTGGACCTGCCGGCGGACATGCCGCGCGAGTTGCTGACGCACCTGAAGAAGGTCTGGGTGTCCGGCCAGCAACTGCAGATGCGCAAGCTCGACGGCGACGATGCCGGCGGCGCGCCGTTCAAGCCGAAGTTCGCCCGTACCGGCAAGCCCGGCGGCAAGCCCAACGCCGCCGGCCCGCGCCCGGCCGGCCGCTTCGCCGCCGACCGGCCGCCGCGCAAGGGGCCGCCGAAGCGCTGAGAGGCCGGGAATAGGGAGTAGGGAATCGGGAATGGGGGGCGTCCCCGCTGCCGCTCCCTGCCGTCGTTCCCGACGTTAGCCATGGCCCAGCCGGCAGCAGCCCGCTGTTGCCATTCCCCATTCCCAACTCCCCATTCCCAGCTCCCAGCCCATGTCCGTCCGCCTCAACAAGCACATCGCCGAGACCGGTTTTTGCTCGCGCCGGGAGGCCGATCGGCTGATCGCCGCGCGCCGGGTCACCGTCAACGGCCAGCCGGGTGGGGTCGGTTCGGTGGTGGGCGAGGGCGACGAGGTCAAGGTCGACGGGCAGCCGCTGCGCGCGCGCGCCAAGGCCAAGAGCGGGCGCCGCCACGTCTACATCGCGCTGAACAAGCCGGTCGGGGTGACCTGCACCACCGAGAGCGCGGTCAAGGGCAACATCGTCGACTTCGTCGGCCACGAGCAGCGCATCTTCCCGATCGGGCGCCTGGACAAGGAGTCCGAGGGGCTGATCCTGATGACCAGCAACGGCGACATCGTCAACGAGATCCTGCGCGCGGAGAACCGCCATCAGAAGGAATACCTGGTGGCGGTGAACAAGCCGGTCACCGACGAATTCCTGCGCGGCATGGCGCGCGGCGTGCGCGTGCACGACCAGATGACCCTGCCGTGTCGCACCGCGCGGATCGCCAAGTTCGGCTTCCGCATCGTGCTGGAGCAGGGGCTCAACCGGCAGATCCGCTTGATGGCCGCGGCGTTCGACTACCGGGTCACCCAGTTGCGCCGCGTGCGCATCGACAACATCAAGCTCGGCGCGCTGAAGCCGGGCCAGTGGCGCAATCTCACCGAACAGGAACTGCGCGGCCTGCTGCCGCAGCGCCAGGAGTGGTAACCACGTCGCAGTGTCGGCGTTCGGCTGACGCCGCGCGGCCCAACCGTACAGGCGGCGCGCCCGCCAGGGCTGGCGTCCGCCGCGGATTTGGCCATACTGCGCAACGCGAACCATCGCCGCCGCCGGGTATTCCGTGATCAAGCCCCGCAAGCCCGACAACGAAGCCGCACGCCTGCAGGCGTTGCACGCATTGCAGATCCTGGACACCGAACCGGAAGCGTCCTACGACGATCTGGTCGGCATCGCCGCCAAGCTGTGCGACACGCCCTCGGCGCTGATTTCGCTGGTGGACGCTGAACGCCAGTGGCTGAAGGCGCAGCGCAATGTCTGCCTGTTGAGCAATGCGCGCGACGAGTCGTTCTGCGGGCACACCATCCTGACCCCGGAGCAGGTCATGGTGGTCGCCGACGCCACCGCCGATGCGCGCTTCCAGCACAATCCGCTGGTCACCGAGGGCGGGGTGCGCTTCTACGCCGGCGCGCCGCTGCTGACCCGCGATGGCCTGCCGGTCGGCACGGTGTGCGTGCTCGACAACCGTCCGCGCACCCTGCAGCCGGAACAACTGGCGGCGCTGCAGGCGCTGTCGCGGCAGGTGATGCAACTGATCGAACTGCGCCGCAGCAGCCATGCGCTGGCGCTGCAGTTGCGCGAACGCGCCTGGTACGAGCAACAGCTGCTGCAGTACCAGGAATCGCTGGAATCGCTCAACGCCGAACTGCTGGAACAGGCGCGCACCGATCCGCTGACCGGCCTGCTCAACCGCCGCGCCTTCGCCACCGCGTTGATGATCCATGCCGAGGCGGCGCAGCCGGGTTCGGCGCCGCTCAGCGTGGCGATCCTGGATCTGGACTACTTCAAGAGCGTCAACGACCTGCATGGTCACGACAAGGGCGATGAGGCGCTGCTGGCGCTGGCCGACATGCTGCGCGCGCGCCTGCCGCCGGACAGCGTCGTGGCGCGCTACGGCGGCGGCGAGTTCGCGCTGTTGCTGCCGGGGATGGACGCGGCGCAGGCCATGCGCGCCTGCGAGCGCCTGCGCCAGGACACCAGTCTGCTGCAGCTCGGCGTGTCGCTCACCGCCAGCATCGGCGTGGCCACGCTGCAGGGACGCGAAAGCGCCGAGGACCTGCTCAAGCGTGCCGACCAGGGCCTGTACCAGGCCAAGCGTGCCGGCCGCGATTGCGTGTCGCTGGCGGCGTAAGTACGCCACGTCATTCCGGGACGATCCTCAGGTTCCTCCTTGTTCTACGGGAAAAATTCCCCCGCAGGGGGAGGCGCGTCGCCTCGCGAACGCAGACGACGCAGACGCTTTCGCGCCGTACCCTCACCCCAACCCCTCTCCCGGGGGGAGAGGGGCTAGTTCCCGAGCATGCTGCGCCTTTCGCGTTGGGCCTGCGGTCATGCCGCAAATGCCCAGGACCGGGCCAATCCCGACTCCGCAATCCCCAATCCCCAATCCCCAATCCCGAAGTGAGCGCCCCCGCGCTCACTCCACCACGTTCTTCGCCTCGCAGGTGGCCAGCAGCTCCGGGTGCTGCAGCGGACGCGTGCGGGTCAGCAGCGGATGCAGGAACACCGCGCCCAGGATCACCGCCACGCCGAGGTAGAACAGCCCGGTGAGCTGGCGCTGCTCGTCCAGCAGCACGATCGCGAACACGATCGCGTAGACCGGTTCCAGGTTGGTGACCAGTTGCACCGCGTAGGCGCTGAGCCGGCGCAATGCGACCAGGGCCAGGGCGAACGGCAGCAGCGTGCACAGCAGCGCCAGCGCCAGCAGCAGCGCGGTGTCGTGCAGGCTGGGCAGCACCAGCAAGGGCCCGCTCAACGCCGGCAGCACGAACGGCAGCAACGGCGCCAGCGCGGTCAGGGTCAGGGTGCCGGCGCCCAGTTCCAGTGCGGTCACGGTCAGCGGATCGGCATGGTCGACCAGGCGCTTGTTGAGCGAGCCGAAGGCCGCCACCAGCAGCGCCGACACCGCGCCGACGGCGACACCGGCGCGCATCCCGTGCGGTACGCCGCCGACCACCAGGGCCACGCCGGGCAACACCGCCAGGCCGAAGGCCAGTTCGCTGGGGCGGAACGGCCGTTTCGCCACCCAGGGTTCGATCACCGCGGTGAACACCGGCGCCAGCGCGATGCAGGTCGCCGCGACCGAGGCGTTGGCCAGCTTGATCGCGCCGTAGAACGTGAGCCAGTGCAGGCCGACCAGGGCGCCGACCACCGCGTAGCCCAGCGCCAGTTTCGGCGTCAGCGCCGCCAGTCCGCGCCACACCCGCGGCAGCAGCGCCAGCGCCGCCACCACCATCAGCATCCGCCACCACACCAGCGGCAGCGCGGGCAGGGTGATCAGCTTGCCGAGAATCGCGGTGATCCCCCACAGCAGGACGCAGAAATGGATTTGCAGCTGGGCTTTGGTGGTGGGGTGCATCGGCATCCGCGTATTGTCGCGCAAAGCGCGTCGCCACGGTCGCGGATCGGCACGCGGGTCAGGCGTCTGGCGCCGGCGGCGACGCGGTCCGCGCCATCCTGCGTGCATAGGCGGCGGTGAGCGGCGGCACCAGCAGCGCCGTCACCACCACCGAGGTCGCCACCAGTGCGGTCGCGGCCGGCGCGGTGGCCCGGAACTGCGGCGCCACCGCCGCCACCAGCGCGGGCGTGGCCACCGCCGCGCCGGCGGTGCTGGAGGCGGCGAGGCCGGCGCTGCCGTTGCCGCCGGCCAGCCAGCGATCGGCCAGCAGCAGCGGGATCCCGGTCGCCACGATCACCAGCAGGCCCAGCGCGACCCCGGCCACGCCGGCATGGGCGACCATGCGCAGGTCCAGGGTATTGCCCAGGGCGAAGGCGAAGAACGGGATCAGTGCCGGCACCGCCCGCGCGAACAGGGCACGCAGCGCCGGGTCCAGATTGCCGAGCGCGAAACCGGCCAGCAGCGGTAGCACCGCGCCGAGCAACAGGCGTGGCTCGAAGCTGGCGACGCCGGCGGTGCCGAGGATCAGCATGGTCACCAGCGGGCCGGATTCCAGCGACATCAGCGCCATCGCGCCGGCCTCGCCGCGACGGCCGTACTGCTGCATGAGCGCGGCGAACAGGCCGGCATTGGTCATGTCCATCGCCGCGACCAGTGCCAGCACCGACATGCCGCTCCAGATGCCGGAGACGATGCCGCCCGGCGGCAACAGTCGCGCGGCGATCACCGCGGTCAGCCACGCCACCGCGATCTTGGTCAGCACCAGCACGCCGGAGGCGCGCAACACGCGGCCGCCGCTGCGCAGCCGGATCGAGGCGCCCAGGCAGAAGCACCACATCGCCAGGATCGGCACCAACCCGCCGATCAGGCCCTGGGTGAACGAGCCGAACCAGGCGCCGGCCTGCGGCCACACGGTGTGGCAGAGCGCGCCGAGCAGCAGCGGCGCCAGCATCATGCCGCCGGGAAGACGTTCGAGCGTGTGCTTGATCCGCATCGAGGGACTCCGCGTGTGCAGGCGCGGCCCGCGGCCGCGGCCCGGCGACGGCGCCGGACGGGCGGTGTTGTACCCCAGCGCGGCGACCGCCAGGTGTCGCCGGGTGCGTGCGCTCGGGGTCCGGTTCAGCCGTCTTGCGACCGCGGCGGCGACGGTCGCGCTTGCGCCGTGCCGGGCGTCGCGTACGCGTGGTCGAGCGCGTCACGCCTGTGCGGCGGACCCCAGCATCTTCAGCAGGGCCATCGCCGCGGCGGGATTGCGTTCCTTGGCGGCGCTGATGAAGTAGACGAAGACCTCGCGCGGCGTGGTCTTGGCCGCGGCCGTATCGGCGTGCGGCAGCGCCTGCGGATCCTCGCCGCGGCGCCAGGCCTGCGCGTGCGCGGCCCAGGTCTGCAATTCCTTCGGCGGGTAGCCATGGGCGACGTCGGCGCGACTGCGCATCAGCCGCGCATAGACGAAGTCGGCGCCCAGGTCGGCGAAGGAGGGGAACTCGGGCGAATCGGTGAACACCGTGGCCACGCCGTGCCGCCGGGTCAGGTGCAGCAGTTCCGGTCCGACGCAGGTCGGATCGCGCACTTCCAGCACGTGGCGCAGCCGGTGTCCGCCGGCCTGGCGCGGCAGCAGGTCCAGGAACGCGGCCAGGTCGTCCAGGTCCAGGCGGTGGCCGTGCTCGAACTGCCACAGCAGCGGGCCGAGGCGGTCGCCGAGGTTGGCGATGCCGCCGACGAAATCCTCGATCTGTGTGCCGGCGCCGGCCAGCCGCCGCAAGGCGGTGATGCGCTTGGGCGCCTTGGCCGAGAACAGGAAGCCCGGCGGCGTCTCGTCGCGCCAGCGCGCATAGGTCTCCGGCTTCTGCGCACCGTAGTAGGTGCCGTTGATCTCGATGCTGGTGACGTGGCGGCTGGCGTATTCCAGCTCGCGGCGCTGCACCAGGCCCTGCGGATAGAACATGCCGCCGCGCCATGGTGCGTAGGTCCAGCCGCCGATGCCGACGCGGATGCCGTCCGGCGCGGCCGGGGCGGAGTCGAAGAGGTCGTTCATGCGGGCGTGTCTGGCGGCAGGCGGGGAGCGATTGTGCCGCAGCGCGGCGTTGCGGGGTGTGGTCGTGGGCGTCAGCGGCCTGGTGGCGTCGCTGGGCGGTGCGCGGCGTGTGCCTGTGCCGCGTGTTCGTCGCCTGCGCGATGGCGTGCGCCATGCGTGCTTGCAGGGCGGGAATGACCGCCAACTCCGCTGGCCACTGCGTGCGGGGTGGACGTTGGCAGTAGCGGCCACCCCGGTCTGGACCGCATCTGGCACTACGCGGCGTCGCAGCGGCGCGCCTTGGTCCGCCGCAAAGGGTCCGGCAGGCTCTACACTCGACGGGACGCGCGCGCCAGTGTGCGGCCTTGGTTTCCCTTCTTCAGGAGCGACGCAGTTGAAGAGCATCTCGATGGGCTGCGGCCTGTTGCTGGCGATGAGCGCCACCGTGCAGGCGCAGGCGCCTGTCCCCGCCGCGGCCCCCGCACCGGCCCCGGCCGCATTGCCGCCCGGGCTGCAGGACCTGGACGCGCAGGTGGAGCGCGTGCGCAAGCAGTTCGACGTGCCCGGCATCGCCATCGCCATCGTCAAGGACGGGCAGGTGGTGCTGGAGCGCGGCTATGGCGTGCGCGAACTCGGCAAGCCGGAACCGGTGGACGCGCAGACCCTGTTCGCCATCGCCTCCAATACCAAGGCCTTCACCTCCGCCGCGCTGTCGATCCTGGCCGACGAAGGCAAGCTCAAGCTCGAGGACCGGGTGGTGGACCACCTGCCGTGGTTCCAGATGTCCGACGCCTACGTCACCCGCGAAATGCGCGTGCGCGACCTGCTCAGCCATCGCAGCGGGCTGAGCCTGGGGGCGGGCGACCTGCTGTTCTGGCCGGCCACCAGTTACAGCAACGAAGAGGTGGTGCGGCGCCTGGCGCACGTGCCGCTGAAGGGCGGTTTCCGCGACCGCTACGCCTACGACAACATCCTGTACGCGGTGGCGCAGAAGCTGATCGAGCAGGTCTCCGGACAGAGCTACGCCGAGTTCGTGCGCCAGCGCATCTTCGTGCCGGTGGGCATGACCGGCGCGCGCATCAACAGCGACCACCTGCAGCCCGGCGACGAGGCCGCGGTCGGCCATGCCAAGTTCGACTTCCGCGAGTTGCGCACGGTGGCGCCGCTGACCTGGTCCAACAATTCCGGCGCCGGCGGCATCTACGCCAATGTGCACGACATGGCCAAGTGGATGCAGGTGCAGCTCGACGGCGGACGCCTGCCGTCGGCCGACGGCCAGGCGCGGCAGCTGTTCAGCGCCCAGCGCCAGCAGGAGATGTGGCAGATGATCACGCCGATCGCGGTGTCCGAGCCGAGCGTACCGGAACTGCTGCCGGCCAAGCCGAACTTCGCCGGCTACGGCGAGGGCTGGAGCCTGGGCGACTACCGCGGCGCCAAGCTGGTCTGGCACACCGGCGGCTGGCCGGGCATGGTCTCGCGGTTGACCCTGGTGCCCGAGCGCAAGCTGGGCGTGATCGTGCTGACCAACCAAGAGGTCGGCGCCGCCTTCAACGCGATCACCTTGCGGGTACTGGACGCCTACCTGGGCGCGCCGGCGACCGACTGGACCGCCGCCTACGCCAAGGCCGTGGCCAAGGCCGACGCCAATGCCGACGAGGACTGGGCCAAGCACGTGGCCGCGCGCGACGCCAAGTCCACCCCGTCGCTGCCGCTGTCCGGCTACGCCGGCACCTACCGCGACCCGTGGTACGGCGATGTGGTGGTACGCCAGCAGGGCAAGCGCCTGGAACTGCAGTTCAGCAAGACCGCGCAGCTGGTCGGCACCCTGGAGCACTGGCAGCACGACACCTTCATCGTGCGCTGGCGCGACCGCTCGCTCAACGCCGACGCCTTCCTGAGCTTCGCCCTGACCGCCGACGGCAAGGTGCGCGAGGCGCGCATGCAGGCGATCTCGCCGCTGACCGATTTCAGCTTCGATTTCCAGGATCTGGTGTTGACGCCGGAGTGACTGCTGGGAATCGGGAATGGGGAATAGGGAATGGTAGGAGTCAACTGTCATGC
>NZ_NQYT01000015.1:0-148812 GCF_009192935.1 Xanthomonas sp. LMG 12461 | reverse complement strand
TTTTGTGTAGCGGTGTTTTTTGCAGTGCAGGGTCCCCTTCCGCAGGAGCGTATGGGCCGGGTAAAAACCGTATGGGCGGCGTGGGCAGGATGCCCCTTCCGCGAATCCCCGGCATGGACGCGGACCCGGAGCGCGTTAGCGCGGAGGGCGCGAGGCAGGGTGTGCTTTCTTTTGGTTACTTTTCTTTGCACAAGCAAAGAAAAGTAACTCGCCGCAAGGCGAAAGCTTTGCTCTTGCTCTAGCTGATGCGGCAGCGACCGCTGGATCATAGGAGCGGCTTTAGCCGCGACAGCGAGAGTCCATTGTCCCTGTCGCGGCTAACGCCGCTCCTACAGATCTTCTCGCCTAACACGCAAACTTGAAGCAACAGCAAAGGCTTTCGCCCTGACGGGCGAGTTACTTTTCTTTGCTCGCGCAAAGAAAAGGTAACCAAAAGAAAGCGCGCCCTGCCTTCGCGCCCTCCGCGCTGCGCGCTCCGGGTCCGCGTCCATCACGGGGATCCGCGGAAGGGGCATCCTGCCCCTGCCGCGGACGGCGTACATCCATGTACGCCGCCCTTCGGGTTTTTCCCCGCGATGGCCGCCGCTACGGAAGGGAACCCGGTAAGTCAAAAGCAACAACCGAAGCAACAGCAAAAGCAAAAGCAAAAGCAACGGCAGGATCGAATCTGCTGCAGAGCGTAGGCAATTCCGTCGCAAACGATGCGCACGCAAGCCACGACAGCAACCAGGAACTCACACGTTCAACAACAAAAACTCCCGCTCCCAAGAACTGATCACCCGGAAGAACGTCTCGTACTCCTTGCGCTTGACCGAAATGTACGCCCGCACGAAACGCGGCCCCAGCAACTCCTGCAACGGCCCGCACCGCTCCAGCTCGTCCAGCGCCTCGCCCAGCGAGCGCGGCAACTGATAGCCCATCTCCTTGCCGCTGCCGGTGGTCGGCTCGGTCGGCTCGAGCTTCTCGCGGATTCCGAGCAAGCCGCAGGCCAGCGTCGCCGCCATCGCCAGGTACGGATTGGCGTCGGAACCAGCGAAACGACTTTCCACGCGCATGTTCTCGATCGTGTCGATCGGCACGCGCAGGCCGCAGGTGCGGTTGTCGAAGCCCCACAGCACATTGCTCGGCGACACCTCGCCGAACATCAGCCGGCGGTACGAATTGACGTTGGGCGCGAAGAACGCCATCGCCATCGGCACGTACTTCTGCAGGCCCGCCAGGTAATGGGCGAAGGTGCGGCTGTACTCGCCGGCGCGGCGGCCGCTGAAGACGTTCTTGCCGTGCTTGTCCACCAGGCTCTGGTGGATGTGCATCGCACTGCCCGGCTCGTTCTCCATCGGCTTGGCCAGGAAGGTGGCGTAGACGCCGTGGCGCAACGCCGCCTCGCGCATGGTGCGCTTGAACAGGAACACCTGGTCGGCGCGCGACAGCGCGTCGTCGTGGGTGAAGTTGACCTCCAGCTGCGCCGCGCCGGATTCGTGGATCAGCGTGTCCACGTCCAGCTCCATCGCGTCGCAATAGTCGTACATCAGGTCCAGGATCGGATCGAACTCGTTGACCGCGTCGATCGAGTACGACTGCCGTGCCGTCTCCGGCCGGCCCGAGCGGCCGGCCGGCGGCAGCAACGGAAAGTCCGGGTCGGTGTTCTTCTGCACCAGGAAGAACTCCAGCTCCGGCGCCACCACCGGCTTGCAGCCGATCGCCGCATACGCCTCCAGCACCCCGCGCAGCACGTTGCGCGGCGCCAGTTCGTGGGGCTGGCCTTCCTTGGTATAGCAATCGTGGATCACCTGCGCGGTGGGGTCGGCGGCCCACGGCACCATGCGCACCGTGTCCGGGTCCGGGCGCAGCTGCATGTCCGAATCCGACGGCGAAGTCAGGTCGTAGTAGTCGTCCGGGTAGTCGCCGGTGACCGTGGTGGCGAAGATGCCCTCGGGCAGGCGCGTGCCGTAGTCGTGCGAGAACTTGGCGGCGGGAATGATCTTGCCGCGCGCGTTGCCGGTGATGTCCGGCACCAGGCACTCGACCTCGGTGATGTGGCGCTCCTTGAGCCAGCGCCGCAACGAGCTTTCCTGCTGTTCCGGGGTGTGCTTGCGCGATCGGGGTCGACTGGCCATGGGAATCAGCGCCTGCGGCTGGCCGCATAGTGGCGACAGGCGTCGCCGAAGGATTGGAAGATGCCGAGATAGAACGGGTCGTCGAGGACCCGCCACTCCGGATGCCATTGCACACCGAGCAGGAAACCGGGGCCGATGCCGCGGAAGGCCTCGATCAGCCCGTCCGGCGCCAGCGCCTCGACGATCAGGTCGCCGCCGAGCCGGGCCACGCCCTGGCCGTGCAGCGAGTTGACCCGCACCCGCCCGCGGCCGGCGATCTCCTCCAGCCAGCCGCCTTCGCTCAGCGCCACCTCGTGCGCCGGCGCGTACTGCGCTTCCAGCGGCGCCTGCGGATCCTCGCGATGATCGGACAGCCCCGGCTGCGCATGCACCTTCTGATACAGGGTGCCGCCGAGGGCGACGTTGACTTCCTGGAAGCCGCGGCAGATCGCCAGGATCGGCAGGCCAAGCGAGATCGCCTGCGGAATCAGGTCCAGCGTGTTGGCGTCGCGCGCCGGGTCATGCAGGTTGCCGAGCCAGCTCGGCTCGTCGCTGTAATGGTGCGGCTCGATATTGCTGACCGCGCCGGTCAGCAGCAGGCCGTCGAGCCGCGTCAGCCAGGCGCGGGCGTCGACCGGCGGTTGCAGCGACGGCAGCAGCACCGGGGTCACCCCGGCCCCATCGACGGCGGCACGCAGATACTTTTCGCCCGCGGCCAGGAACGGATGCTGGCCGATGAGCTTGCGGTCGGTCGGCACACCGACCAGGGGCGATACGGCCATGCGAAGAACTCGTGTGGCGTCCTCGCAAGTTACCGCGAGCGTTTTATTTTTACAACACGACACGCACTGGGACACGGCGCACAACGCACCTGCAGAGGCGCTGACCGGCCCGCACGATGCCGCAAAAATTCCTCCGCAGTGCCGCAAAAGCGCAACACGGCCAGCGTGCCGCACGAGCGAGCGCCGCACGCCGCCTCCTGCCGCTGTTGAGTATTCTTGACGCCATGGCGCTCTGCTAAGCTCCAAGCACTCCCGCCGTCCGCCGCGATGACCCGCATGCACGATGCCCCGCTGCTGCCCCCGGACGATGCCCAGACCCTGCAGCGTATCGCCGGCTGCGAGCAGATCGATCTGCTGCTGCCGGACTGCAACGGCCTGCTGCGCGGCAAGCGCATCGCCCGCGACGCGTTGGACAAGGTCTACCGCGACGGGGTGTGCCTGCCGATGTCGCTGATCGCCACCGACATCACCGGCAATACCGTCGAGGAAACCGGGCTGGGCTACGACATCGGCGACGAGGACCGGCTGTGCTTCCCGGTGCCGGGCAGTCTGCGGCCGGTGCCGTGGGCGCCGGTGCCGTCGGCGCAACTGCTGCTGGCGATGCAGGACGGCGCCGGCGGCGCGCTCGACTTCGCCCCGCGCCAGGTGCTGGCGCAGGTGCTGGCACGCCTGCAGGCACGCGGGCTGACCCCGGTGATCGCGGTGGAACTGGAGTTCTACCTGTTCGCCCCGCACGCCGACGCGCACGGCCGCCCGCAGCCGCCGCTGCACGCCCACAGCGGACTGCGCAACGACAGCACCCAGGTCTATTACATGCAGGAACTGGACGACCAGCGCGGCTTCACCGATGCGGTCGCGCAGGCCTGCCGCGCGCAGGGCATCCCGGCCGATACCGCGATCGCCGAATACGCGCCGGGCCAGTTCGAGATCAACCTCAAGCACCGCGCCGATGCGCTGGCCGCCTGCGACGATGCGGTGCTGCTCAAGCGCGCGATCAAGGCAATCGCGCAGCAGCAGGGCCTGCTCGCCAGCTTCATGGCCAAGCCGTTCGCCGCGCAATCCGGCAGCGGTCTGCACGTGCACGTGAGCCTGCTCGACGATGGCGGCCACAACGTGTTCGCTTGCACCCCGCAGGTGCCGGCCGCGCCGCTGCGCCATGCCATCGGCGGATTGCAGCACAGCGCCGAGGACTGCCTGCTGCTGTTCGCCCCGCACGCCAACAGCTACCGGCGCTTCGTCGCCAATGCCTTCGTCCCGCTCAACGACAGCTGGGGCTTCAACAACCGCACCGTGGCGATGCGGGTGCCGCACAGCGACCCGGCCAACACCCGCATCGAACACCGCATCGCCGGCGCCGACGCCAATCCCTACCTGGTCGTCGCGGCGGTGCTGGCCGGCATCGAACACGGCCTGGCGCAGGGCCTAGACCCCGGCCCGCCGACCCAGGGCAATGCCTACGCGCAACACGCCGCACGCGAACCGGACTGGCGCAGCGCGATCGCCCGCTTCCTGGACAGCGACTTCGCCGCCACCGCGTTCGGCACGCACTTCCGGCATATCTACGGCCAGCAGAAGCGCCGCGAGCTGCTGGATTTCCAGGCGCAGGTCAGCGATGTGGACTATCGCTGGTATTTGCGCACGGTTTGAAGGCTGGGAATCGGGAATGGTGAATCGGGAATCGAAAGCAGGCACCGCGAATGCGCCTGCAGCCCGGCGCGTGGTGTGCCTGGGTCATCGCAACGGTTCGTCGCCATGACCGGCGCTTCTCCCATTCCCCATTCCCGAGCCCCCACTCCCGGCGCGTCCTGGTACCTCGACAGCGCCGCACCATTCCCGGAACAGGAACCATTACGAGGCCAGGTACGCACCGACGTATGCATCCTCGGTGCCGGCTATACCGGGCTGAGTGCGGCGTTGGCGCTGGCCGAGGCCGGGTATCGGGTGGTGGTGCTGGAGGCGCAGCGGGTCGGCTGGGGTGCGTCCGGGCGTAACGGCGGCCAGGCCATCGTCGGCTACGGCTGCGAGCAGCACACCCTGGAAGCCCTGCTCGGCCAGGACGATGCACGACTGCTGTTCGACTTCTCCCGCGACGGCATGCAGTTGCTGCGTACCCGCATCGCCCGCCACGGCATCGCCTGCGACTGGCGCGACGGCCATGCGCACGTGGCGATCAAGCCGCGGCAGGAACGCGCGCTGCGCGCCGGCATCATCGAGATGGCGCAGCGCTACGACTATCCGCTGCAATGGTGGGACCGCGCGCAGTTGCAGTCGCAGTTGCGCAGCCCACGCTACCTGGGCGCGATGTACGACGCGGCCAGCGGTCATCTGCATCCGCTGGACTACGCGCGCGGCCTGGCGCGGGCGGCGCTGGCGGCCGGGGTGCGCATTTACGAGCAGACGCCGGTCACGCAGCTGGTGCGCGGTGCGCGGCCGATCCTGCGCAGCGCGCACGGCGAGGTCGAGGGCGAGTTCGCCATCCTCGCCGGCAACGCCTGGCTGCGCGGCATCGCCCCGGAGCTGGAATCGCGGATCATGCCGGTCGGCACCTACATCGGCGCCAGCGCGCCGCTGGGCGAGGCGCTGGCCCGCGAACTGATCGGCAACGACATGGCGGTGGCCGACGTCAACTGGGCGCTGGACTACTTCCGCCTCAGCCGCGACCACCGGCTGCTGTTCGGCGGCCGCGCCAGCTATTCGTCGCTGCCGCCGCCGGGCCTGCGCGGAGTGATGACCCGGCGCATGCGCCGGGTGTTCCCGCAGCTGCGCCAGATCGAGATGGACTCGGTGTGGGGCGGCTACGTCGACATCACCCGCAACCGCGCCCCGCATTGGGGCCGGCTGACCCCGAACGTGTACTTCGCCCAGGGCTTTTCCGGCCATGGGGTGGCCGCCACCGGCCTGGCCGGGGCGGTCATCGCTGCGGCGATCGCCGGGCAGGCGCAGCGGCTGGACGTGTTCGCACGGATCCCGCACGCGCCCTTTCCCGGCGGCCGCCTGCTGCGCACGCCGCTGCTGGTGGCGGCGATGTCCTGGTACAAGCTGCGCGACGCGCTCTGGTAGCCAGCGACGCACCCACGCCGCCTCAAGTTTGCGCGCGCACGGCCGCTAACCGGGTTCCATTCCTGGATTGCCGCCCGCGAGGCATGCATGTCGCACCCGTTGTCGATCGCCCCGATCGCCCCCGACGGAAGCCCCGCACAGCAGCGCATCCTGCTGGTGGAAAACTCGCGCACCTTCACCGACCTGCTGCGCGCGGCGATCGAGCAACGGGTCGAACTGCCGGTCGTGGTGGTCTCCACCCTGGCCGAGGCCGCCGCCGCCCTGGATGACGGCGGCCCCTGGTTCCTGGCGCTGACCGGGCTGGTGCTGGCCGACGGCGACCGCGACACCGTCGTGGACTTCTTCGTCGCGCGCGGGCTGCCCACCGTGGTGGTCAGCGGGGTCTACGACGAGAGCCTGCGCAAGCGCATCCTGACCCAGCAGATCATCGACTTCGTCCTGAAGAACGCGCCGGACAGCATCGACTACCTGGCCTGGCTGGTGCAGCGACTGGCGCGCAACCGGTCCATCACCGCGCTGGTGGTGGACGACTCGCCGTCGGCGCGCGCCTACGCCGCCTCCCTGCTGTCGATGTACGGCTACCGCGTGGTCGAGGCCGCCGACGGCGCCTCCGGGCTGCGCGCGATCGAGGCCAATCCGTCCATCCGCCTGGCGGTGGTGGACCAGGAAATGCCGGGCATGGAAGGCGTGGAATTCACCCGCCGGCTGCGCGCATTGCGCGCGCGCGACATGCTGGCGGTGATCGGCCTGTCCGGCAACAACGACCCGTCGCTGGTACCGCGCTTCCTCAAGAACGGTGCCAACGACTTCCTGCGCAAGCCCTTCTCGCGCGAGGAGTTCTTCTGCCGGGTCTCGCAGAACGTGGATCAGCTGGAGCTGATCGGCACCCTGCAGGACCTGGCGACACGCGACTTCCTCACCAGCCTGCCCAACCGCCGGCACTTCCTCGAACAGAGCCAGCGCGTGCTGGCGAAGTGGCTGGCGCGGCAGGAGCCGGTCTGCGTGGCGATGCTCGACATCGACCACTTCAAGCACATCAACGACACTTTCGGCCACGAGGCCGGCGACGAAGCGCTGCGCGCGGTGGCGGCGACCCTGGCCGCGCACGCGCGCCCGCAGGACATGGTGGCGCGCTTCGGCGGCGAGGAATTCTGCATGTTGGTGCCGGGCCTGGCCCCCACCGCGGCCGCCGATTACTTCGAAACCCTGCGCGCGCGCATCGCCGACCTCGCGATTCCGCTGGGCACGCAGACGCTGCGTCTCACCATCAGCATCGGCGTCAGCAGCAGCGGTCCGCAGCGGCAGACCCTGCATCCGCTGCTGACCGAGGCCGACAAGTACCTGTACCTGGCCAAGGCCGGCGGCCGCAACCGGGTCGAACACGCGCCGCCGGCGGAGCCGGCGCTCAGCGACGCGGCCGCCTGATCGCCAGCAGGGCCAGCAAGGTCAGCAGCGCCGCCGCGCTGAGGTAGTAGCCCACCCACGGCAGGCCGTAGTGCGTGGCCAGCCACACCGCCACGTACGGCGCCGGCGCCGCGCCGATGATGCCGGCCAGGTTGAACGCCAGCGAGGCGCCGGTGTAGCGCACCGGCACCGGATACAGTTCGGCCAGCAGCGTGCCGCAGGGGCCGTAGGTCAGGCCCATGAAGAAGAACCCCAGCGCAAGGAAGCCCAGCACCTGCCAGGGCTGCCCGGCCTGGAACAGCGGCGCGAACAGCAGCCCGAACGCGACGATGGCCACGCTGGCCACCAGCATCGCCGGGCGCGTGCCGCGACGGTCGCCGTACCAGGCCGACAACGGGATGCCGGCGGCGAAGAACAGGATGCCGACCATCTGCAGCAGCAGGAACTGCTCGCGGCTGTAGTGCAGCGTGGTGGTGCCGTAGCCCAGCGCGAACACCGTCATCAGATAGAACAGCACGAAGGTCGCCAGCACCGCGAACGTGCCCAGCGCCGTCGCGCCGACGTGCCGCGACAGCACCGTCTGCATCGGCAGGCGCACGCGCTCGTTGCGGTCCAGGGCGCGCTGGAAGTCCGGGGTCTCGTGGATGCGCAGGCGCACCCACAGCCCGGTGATCACCAACAGCGCGCTGGCGACGAACGGAATGCGCCAGCCCCAGCGCAGGAACTGCGCCTCGTCCAGCAGCGCGCCCAGCAGCAGAAAGATGCCCGAACACAGCAGGAAGCCCAACGGCGCGCCCAGTTGCGGGAACATGCCGTACCAGGCGCGCTTGCCCGGCGGCGCGTTCTCGGTGGCCAGCAGCACCGCCCCGCCCCACTCCCCGCCCAGGCCCAGGCCTTGGCCGAAGCGGCACAGCACCAGCAGCACCGGCGCCCACAGGCCGATCCGGTCGTAGCCGGGGAGCAGGCCGATCAGCACGGTGGACAGGCCCATGGTCAGCAGCGCCGCGACCAGCGTGGCCTTGCGGCCGATGCGGTCGCCGAAATGGCCGAACAGCGCCGATCCCAACGGCCGCGCGACGAAGGCCACGGCGAAGGTCGCCAGCGACTGCAACTGCGCCGCATCGGCATCGCCTTCGGGGAAGAACAGCTTGGGGAACACCAGCACCGCGGCGGTGGCGTAGATGTAGAAGTCGAAGAACTCGATGGTGGTGCCGACCAGGCTGGCCAGCAGCACGCGACGCGGCGAGTTGACGGGCGGAACGGGAGACGCGGCAACGGTCATGGAGGTGACATCGACAGGCAATCGGCCGATTCTGGCAGATCGGAGCCGAGGCGACGCGCTTGGTTGCGCAGGCAACGATCGCCGGCGCGGCGCATCACCCCACGCAGGCCCGCGCGCGCCCGCCCTGCTTGGCCAGATACAACTGCGCGTCGGCTTGCGCCAGCAGTTGTGCGGCGCTGGCGTCCGCCTGGGGGACCGCCACCGCGCCGCCCAGGCTGATGCTCACGCATGGCCCCACCAGCGAGGCGTCGTGCGCCAGCTGCAGCTCGGCGACCCGCTGCAGCATGCGCTGCGCCACTTCGCGCACGCCGTCGGCATCGCTGCCCGGCAGCAACGCCACGAACTCCTCGCCGCCATAGCGGGCCAGCAGATCGTGCGGGCGCAGCACGCAACCGGCCAGCGCCTGGGCGACGGCGCGCAGGCAGCCATCGCCGAGCTGATGACCATAGTGATCGTTGTAGCGCTTGAAGTAGTCCACGTCGATCATCAGCGCCCCGCAGGACTTGCCTTCGCGCAGGCAGGCCTGCCAGTGCGTGGCCAGGGCGTCTTCGAAACGGCGGCGATTGGCCACCCCGGTCAGCCCATCCAGCAGCGCGACCTCGCGCAGCAGGTCGCTCTGCAGTTTCATGATCAGATGGTTCTGCACCCGCGCCCGCACCACCACCGGCTGCACCGGCTTGCTGATGAAATCGGCACCACCGGCTTCCAGCGCGGCCACCTCGTCCTCCGGCGCATCCTGCCCGGTGACGAACACCACCGGGATGTCCGCGGTCGCCGGGTCGGCCTTGAGCCGGCGGCAGACCTGCAGGCCGTCCAGCTCCGGCATCATCACGTCCAGCAGCACCAGGTCCGGCGGCTGCTGCTGGCACAAGGCCAGTGCACGCGTGCCATCCAGCGCCATGCTGACTTCGCAGGCGTCGCGCAGCAGTTCGTGCAGCGCATGGATGTTGATCGGCTGGTCGTCCACGATCAGCACGCGCGGGCGCCGTCCCTGCGGGGCGAGGCGTCGGTAGGCAGCGAAATCGCTCATCGGGAAGCGGTCTCCAACAAGTTGTTCAACGTGACCAGGGCGTCGTCGAAGCGCAGCGTCTGTACCTGCTTGCGCAGGCGCAGCGCGTCGCCGGCCTGGGCGCCGGCGATGGCCGGCGGGGCCTGCTCCAGCAGGGTCAATGCGGCCAGGTCGGACTGGCGCAGCAGCGGCTCCAGCGCGCGCAACCACGGCAGCAGGGCGTCTTCGGCCATGGCGTCCATGCCGGCAGGTGGCGCGGGCGCGCGCAGCGGCGCGGCCGCGGTGCGCAGCGCCTCCAGATCCTGCGCGGCCGCCGCGCGCAACGCCGCCAGCGTCGCCGCGACGTCGGGCAGGCGTCCGCCGCGGGCGTCCTGCTCCACCACGGCAGCGGCCTGCGCCAGGGTGGCGGCACCCAGCGTCGCGGCGCTGCCTTTCAAAGCGTGTGCGGCATCGGCACTGGCACCGGTGTCGCCCTGCCGCAAGGCCGCCTCGACCCGCTGCAGCAGCGTGCGGTGCTCCTCGGCGAAGGCGTCCAGCATGCGCACGAACAGGCCGGCGTTGTTGCCGAACCGCGCCAGGATCGCATCGAGCGCAGCCGGCGCCGCCGGCTCGGGCGGCGCCGGCTGCGGGGCCACCGATGCCGGCGCGGCGGTGCGGCCACTCAGGCGCAGCAGCGCCTCCACCATCTGTTCCAGATCGATCGGCTTGCCGATATGCGCATCCATGCCCGCCGCCAGGCAGGCGTCGACGTCGTCCTGCGCCGCATTGGCGGTCATCGCCAGGATCGGCAATCGCGCGAAACGCGCGTCGGCACGGATGCGCCGGGTCGCCTCCAGGCCATCCACGCGCGGCATCTGCATGTCCATCACCACCACGTCGAAGACCTGGCCGCTGTCGCGCACGCACTGCACGCCCGACAGGCCGTCCTCGGCCAGCGCCACCTGCGCGCCCTCGGCGCACAGCAATTCCTCGGCCACCTGCCGGTTCAGCGCATTGTCCTCGACCACCAGCACGCGCAGCCCGGGCAGACGCGCCACGCGCTGCGACACCGGCACTGGCGCAGCGATCCTGGCACCCCCGCTCCAGGCCCGCTCCAGGGCTTCGATCACCTGGCACGGCGTCACCGGCTTGACCAGGTGATCGGCGAACGGCGGCGACACGTGGCGCTGCGTCTGGCCCAGCAGTTCGCTCTGGTAGGCGGTCAGCATCAGTACCAACGGCGGCGCGGCGCACATCGCGCGCAGTTGCGCCGCCGCGGTGACGCCGTCGATGCCGGGCAGGCGCCAATCCATCAACACGGCGTCGAAGCGTGCGCCCTCGCGCTCGGCCGCGATCGCGCGCGCCACCGCGTCCTCACCGCTGGCGACGCCCTCCACCTGCCAGCCGCAGGCGCCCAGCGCGTCGGTCAGTACCTCGCGCACCAGCGCACTGTCGTCGACCACCAGCACATGCCGCGGGCGCGCGCAGCCGCATCCAGCCGCCGCCTCGCCGTTGGCATCCAGCATCAGCGGCAGATCGAACCAGAACCGGCTGCCCTCGCCGAGCACGCTGTGCACCTGCAGCTCGCCGCCCATCATGCCGATCAGGCGCCGGCTGATCACCAGGCCCAGGCCGCTGCCGCCGAAGCGGCGGCTGATCGAGGCCTCGGCCTGGGTGAAGCTGTGGAAGATGCGCTGTTGCTGCTCGGCACTGATGCCGATGCCGGTGTCCTCCACGATCATCCGCAGGGTCACCGCCTGCGCCTGCCGCTGCAGCAGTTCAACGCGCAAGCGCACATGCCCGTGCTCGGTGAACTTGAGCGCGTTGCCGGCCAGGTTGATCAGCACCTGCTGCAGGCGCAGCGCATCGCCGATCACGCGATCGGGGATACCGCGGTCGAGCTGGTACACGATCTCCACTTCCGGCCGCTGATGATTGCCGGCCAGCACCACCGCCAGGTCGCGCAGCAACTCCTCGATGCGGAACGGATGCAGGTCCAACTGCAGCTTGCCGGCCTCGATCTTGGAGTAGTCGAGGATGTCGTTGAGCAGGCTCAGCAGCGACTTGCCGGCCTTCTGCGCCTTGCCCACGTAATCGTCCTGGCGCGCATCCAGCGCGGTGCGCTGCAGCAGTTGCAGCATGCCCAGCACCGCGTTCATCGGCGTGCGGATCTCGTGGCTCATGTTGGCCAGGAACGAGGATTTGGCCTGGCTGGCCTCGTCGGCGCGCGCCTTGGCCTGGCGCAGATCCTGCTCGGCCTGCAGTTGCGCGGTGATGTCGCGGTTGATGCCGATGACCCGGGTGACCCGGCCCTGCGCATCGCGTTCGGTGTGCGCGCCGGCCTGGATATGCCGCAGGCCGCCGTCGCTGCGCTGCACCCGGAACACCGGGTCGTAGACCGTCCCCCGCTCCATCGCAGCCTGCAGGCTGGCCTCGGATATGGCGATATCGTCCGGATGCACCTTCACCCGCCAATCGGAATAACGCAAGCCGCGTTCGCGCAAGGCCGCGGGCCACTCGTACAGGTCGTACATGCGCTCGTTGCATTCCAGCGCGTCGTCGCCCGGGGTCCAGGTCCAGATGCCGAGTTCGGCGGCATCGGCGGCCATCGCCAGCTGGTCGTGCGCGCGGGTCAGCGCCTGCCGCTGGCGATTGCGCTCGGTGATGTCGGCGATGACACCGACCACCAGGCATTCGCCGTCCATCCACATACTGCCGAGGCTGATCTCGATCGCGAACGCATCGCCGTTCTTGCGCAGCGCCTGCAGTTCGTGGGCGCTGTCGACGCGTTCCGGCCACGTGCCCGTCGGCGGCACGTCGGCCGCCATCGCCGCGTGCAGGCTGGAGGCCGCCTCGGGCATCAGCCGGCTCACGTCCTCACCGACGATCTCCTCGGCGCCGTACCCGAATACGCGCTCGCCGGCGCGATTGACCGAGCGCACCTTGCCGCGCGCATCGAAGGTCATGATGGGATTGACCGCCGTGTCCAGGATCGCCTGGGTCAGGGCCATGCTGCGCGCCAGCGAGCGCTCGGCGGCCTGACGTTCGCTGATGTCCAGGGCGATGCCCAGGTAGCCGGAGAGTTCGCCCTGTGCGGTGCGGATCGCCGTGACCACCAGGCTCACCTGGCGGGTCGTGCCGTCGCGGCGCACATACGTCCACTCGCAGATGTCGGCACCATCGCGCTCGGTCTTTTCCACGAATACGCGGAAGCCTTCCACCGGATACCCGAGTTCGGCGGCCAGCATCGCGCCGCGGGCGGCCACCTCCTCGGCCCGATGGAACGCAGCGGGAGTCAGCGTGCCGACCACGTCCTCGCGGCGGTAGCCGAGCAGGCGCTCGGCGCCGGTGTTGAACAGAGTGATGGTGCCGTCGCGGTCGCTGGCGATGATCGCCACTTCCGAGGCGGCGCTCAGCACGCCTTCGAGCATCGCCGTGCTGCGACTCAACTCGGCGGTCCGCGCCGCCACCTGGCTTTCCAGGGTGGCGTTCAGGGCCAGGATCTGCGCACGTACCGCCTTCTGCTCGGAGATGTCGCGCACCGTCTTGGACGCGCCGATCGGCCGGCCTTGGGCGTTGTAGATCGGCGAGACGCTGACCAGCACGTCGATCATGCGTCCATCGGCATGCCGGCGCACGGTCTCGAAATACGGCACGTCCTCGCCGCGCCCGATCCGCCGCAGTACCGACTCCTCCTCGTGCATCAGTTCCGGCGGCACGATCAGCTCGCCCAGGCGCCGCCCCACCGCCTCGGCCTCGCTGAAGCCGAACAGCTGTTCGGCAGCGCGGTTCCAACTGGTGACCACGCCCTCCAGGGTCTTGCCGATGATGCCGTCGGCTGAACTCTGCACCACCGCGACCAGGTTCGCCTGCTCGCGGGCGATCTGCCGGCGCCGCAGGTGGTTGCTGCACAGCGCGAACGCCAGCGCCGACGCCAGCACGCTGAGCAACGCGCCGCCCAGCACTGCGGCCTGCACCGACCAGCGCGCGCTAGCGGCGACGAAGGCCGGGCTGGCGACCATGTCCATCCGCCAGTGCCGCCCCATCACGTCGCGTCGCAACTCGGCATGCGGCGCCTGCGCGAGCGTGGCCTGCGGCACATTGCGATAGAACGGCGTCGCGCCAGCATCCGCGTTCTCGTCGCTCAGCGTCAATTCGATCCGCTGCGGATCCAGATCCAGCGCCTGCATCACCTGCGGCATCAGCAGCGGCGCGTAGGTCCAGCCCCGCAGCTCGCGTAGGCGTTGCGCCGCCGTTGGCGGCGTGGTGGCGCTGCGGTAGACCGGCAGCAGCAACAGGAACGACTGCGCATGCTGCGCGCCGGCCTGCACCAGCGTGATCGGCCCGGTCAAACGCGATTCGCCGCTCAGCGCCGCCGCCAAGGCCGCGCCACGGCGCGACGACTCCGAGGCGATGTCCAGGCCCAGCGCCGCGGCGTTGCTGTCCACCGGCTCGATGTACTGGATGACGAAGCGGTCGCCACTGTGCGGCGCCAATTGCCGGATATCGAAATCCTTACGCCCCAGCGCGCGTTCGTTGGCGACGAAGCGTTCCTGCTCGGCCGCCGCGACACGGCGGATGAAGCCGAAGCCGCGCGCGCCCGGAAACTCGCGGCGCAGATCGCGGCTCTGGCTGTAGCGCAGCACTTGATCGCGGTGCAATTCGTCGCCGGCGGTGACGATCATGCCGCGCATGCCGCGCAAGCCGTGGTCGTAGTTGGACAGCAGCTCTTCGATGCGATCGAAGGCGACGTGGGCTTTCGCGTCCAGTTGCGCTTGCGTGTGCCGCGCGTTGGCCCGTTGCAGTTGCAGCGCCACCGCGGTGGTGAGCGCCGCGCCGATCAGCAGCGTCGCCAGCGACCAATAGAACGGACTGCGCTTGAACAACAACCTGGACATCCTCAGGCCCCTCCCCGGAGCGCCGTGTCGGTGGATCGGGCCCTGCACGCGTTGTCGCAGTCCCAGTGTCCTGCCCTGGCGAACACGACGCGACACCCGCGATGCGTGATCGCCTCATCGGCATGGTGGAAGCAAACTTGACCGCCTGCCGCGCAGGCGTGGCGAAAAAATGCGCCGTGGGCTGGCAGGCTCGGTGCATCCCGTGGTGCGCATCACAGGCCCGGCCCGACGGCCACCGCCGGACTCAGGGCGAGACAGCACCCGCCGCCTGCGCAGCGGCTCGGCCCGCCTCGGCAAGCACCGCGATCTCGCGCTCACCGCGACGCTCCACCCGCACCCAGCCGGGCCCCGGCTGCCCGGCGAGTTCGGCATCGCCGAGCCAGGCCAGCGTGCGCAACAGCACGCTCATGCGCACGTCCAGGCGCTTGCACACCCGCGCCAGCGCCATGCCGTCCGGCGCCTCGGCCAGCAATCGCAACAGACGCGCGGTCAGCAGCGGATCAGCGGACAAGCGCCACACCGATGTCACGCGGCGCCGCCGCGGCGGCGTCGGCCAGATGCGCAGTGACCACCACCGGAATCGATTTGGAGGTCGGCGTGCGCGCCTCGTCGGCGAAGCTGGACAAGGGCACCAGCGCATTGGTTTCGGGGTAATAGGCCGCCAGGCAGCCACGCGGGATGTTGTACTCGACCAGCAGGAAGCGCTTGGCATGGCGCGGCACGCCGTCCTCGCAGAGGCTGTGCAGGTCCACCCAGTCGCCGGCGCGCATGCCCAGGTCGGCGATGTCGGCGGCGTTGATGAACAGCACCCGGCGCTCGCCGAACACGCCGCGGTAGCGGTCGTCCAGGCCGTAGATGGTGGTGTTGTACTGGTCGTGCGAGCGCGTGGTCGCCAGGGTGAACACCAGTTGCCCGGGATGCTGACGGCGCGCGCGGTGGATCGGATTGTCGGTGGGTACCGCATGCACCTTGAACACCGCGCGGCCCTCCGGCGTGTCCCATTCGCGGTCGCGCGCGCCGTTGGACAGGCGGAAGCCGCCCGGCACCCGCACCCGCGCGTTGAAGTCGGCGAAGTCGTCGAACATCTGCCCGATCAGGTCGCGGATGCGGTCGTAGTCGGCCACCAGCCAGCGCCAGCGTATCGCGCTGCGCGCCCCCAGCGTGGCCTCGGCCAGCCGCGCCACGATCGCCGGCTCGGACAGCAACTGCGGCGAGGCCGGCGGATTGATGCCGCCGGACAGGTGCACCATGCTCATCGAATCCTCGACGCTGACGTGCTGCGGCCCGCCCTCCTGGATGTCGATCTCGGTGCGGCCCAGGCATGGCAGGATCAGCGCGTCGCGGCCGTGCACCAGGTGGCTGCGGTTGAGCTTGGTGGTGACGTGCACGGTGAGATCGCAGCGGCGCAGCGCGCGATGGGTCGCGTCGGTATCGGGGGTGGCGGTGGCGAAATTGCCGCCCATGGCGAAGAACACCTTGGCGCGGCCGTCGGCCATCGCCTCGATCGCACCGACCGTGTCGTAACCGGGCGCGCGCGGCGGGGCGAAGCCGAACACCGCCTGCAGCCGGTCCAGGAACGCTTCCGGCGGCTTCTCGTAGATCATCATCGTGCGGTCGCCCTGCACGTTGCTGTGGCCGCGCACCGGGCAGGCGCCGGCGCCGGGACGGCCGAGATGGCCGCGCAGCAGCAGCAGGTTGGCGATCATCTGGATGGTCGCCACCGAATGCTTGTGCTGGGTGATGCCCATCCCCCAGCAGGCGATCAGCCGCTCGGCCTTGAGGTAGATCTCGCCGGCCTTGCGCAGTTCGGCTTCGCTCAGCCCGGACTCCTCGACGATGGTGTCCCACGGCTCGGCCGCGACCTCGGCGGCGAAGGCCTCGAAGCCGACGGTATGGCCGGCGATGAACTCCAGGTCCAGCAGCCGCGGCTGGCCACTGCTGGCCGCCTCGGCGTCGCGCTCCAGCACATGCTTGATGATGCCCTTCACCGCCGCCAGGTCGCCGCCGATCTTGAGCTGGAAATAGTCCGAGGAGATGCGCGTGGAGCCGTTGTGCAGCATCTGCAGCTTGTCCTGCGGATCGGCGAACTTCTCCAGGCCGCGTTCGCGCAGCGGATTGAACGAGACGATCGCAGCGCCGCGCTTGGCCGCCTGGCGCAGTTCGCCGAGCATGCGCGGATGGTTGGTGCCGGGGTTCTGGCCGAAGATGAAGATCGCATCGGCCAGTTCGAAATCCTGCAGCGACACGGTGCCCTTGCCGACCCCGATCTGCGCCTTGAGCGCGGTGCCGGACGGCTCGTGGCACATGTTGGAGCAGTCTGGGAAGTTGTTGGTGCCGAACTCGCGCACGAACAGCTGGTACAGGAACGCGGCCTCGTTGCTGGTGCGGCCGGAGGTGTAGAAGATCGCCTCGTTCGGCGAGGCCAGGCCATTGAGGTGCCGGGCAATCAGCGCGAACGCGTCGTCCCAGTCGATCGGCACGTAGTGATCGGTGTCGGCGTCGTAGCGCAGCGGCTGGGTCAGCCGGCCCTGCCCTTCCAGCCAGTAGTCGCTGTAGCGGGCCAGCTGCGCGACGCTGTGCTGGGCGAACAGCTCGGGGGTGGCGCGGCGTGCGGTGGATTCGGCGGCCACCGCCTTGGCGCCGTTCTCGCAGAACTCGAAGGTGGAGGTGTGGTCGCGGTCGGGCCAAGCGCAGCCGGGGCAGTCGAAGCCGTCGGGCTGGTTGACGTGCAGCAGGGTCTTGGCGCCCTGCACCGCCACGTCCTGCTCCATCAGGTGCTTGGCCACCGCGCGCAACGCCCCCCAACCGCCGGCCGGTTGCGTGTAGGGCTGGATGGTCTTCTTGCTCATGCGGGCTCTCCGGCGGGTTCTGTGTGCGCTAGGCGCTGCGGATGGCTGTAGACGACGTAATCGTGATCGCGGGCGAAGCCGATCAGGGTGAGGCCGGCGCTGTCGGCGAGCGCGATGGCCAGCGCGGTGGGCGCGGAAATGGCGGCCAGCAACGGGATACCGGCCTGCGTGGCCTTCATCGCCATTTCGTAGCTGGCACGGCTGGTGACCACGGCGAAGCCGGCGCCCGGGTCGAGGCCGGCGCCGGCCAGCGCGCCGATCAGCTTGTCCAGCGCGTTGTGGCGGCCGACGTCCTCGCGGATCAGTTGCAGCTCGCCCTGCGCATCGGCCCAGGCCGCGGCATGGGTGGCGCCGGTCAGCGCGTTGAGGGTCTGCTGCGCGCGCAGCGCGCGCAGGGCCTGGGCCAGCGCCTCAGGCGCGATCGGGGTACCGGCCGGCACCGGCCGCGGCGCGCGCAACACCGCCTCCAGCGACTCGCTGCCGCACACGCCGCAGCCGCTGCGCCCATCCAGGTTGCGGCGCCGCGCCTGTAATGCCGCCGCCTGCGTCGGCGGAATCTGCAGGCGCAGGGACACGCCTTCCAGATACGTTTCCACCGCCTCGACGCGCAGCTGCGCCGGCGCCGCGACGATGCCCTCGCTGAGCGAGAAGCCCAGCGCGAAATCCTCCAGGTCTTCCGGCGTGGCCATCATCACCACGAACGGCGTGTCGTTGTAGGCGAACGCCACCGGCACCTCGGCCGCGACCAGGTCCTGGGCGACGGCCGTGCGCCCGTCGCGGTGGCGACGCACGCCGCGCACGACCGCACCTGGCCTGGATGACGCACCCGAATACATCGCGACCCTCCGGACTCAGTGGAACAGCACGAACGCATTCTGCCGTGCGACGGGGATGCCGGGGGCACTCCCGTCGCTCGGCCGCACCATGGGCAGCGGTGACCGCCGTCGACGACAGTGCCGCACGCCGGAAGGCCTTCCGCGGCTGCCGCCTCCCCGCGTCAGCCCACGACCAGCTTCATGCGGGCGCCGATCGGACACGCCTTGCTACCCGCCAAGGATGCTACAGCGTCGTGTTGTACACCTGTGAGGGCGGCAGGCCAATCGCCACTGGCAGCGCGGGTGACGCCCTGCCAACCCGACCCACGCACGTGCGGGCCGAAGCGCCGGCCAGCGCCTGGCCCAGCCACACGGTCGCCCGCGCGCGTGGGCACGCTGCCGTTTCCAAGCGCCCGCGCAGGCACACCCAGCGACCCGCGACGGATGCCGCCCCCCTTTCAACAGCCGCGCCCCCACCCGACTGCGATCGGCGCCGCGGCGCGCGGCAGGCGCCTTTCCTTGTGCGCTGCAAGAAGCCCCAGCGCAAGCCGCGACGTGGCGACGCACGCCGCCGCCACGTCGCGCTGCCGCCATCACCCGCCGGTCGGGTAGGCTGGCGGCCCCACGTTTGCGAAACCGTCCCCCATGCCCATCCCGTTCCGCCTCTGCCTTGCCGCCGGCCTTGGGCTGCTCGGCACCCACACCGCCAACGCCGCCGACCTGCCCGCCGATGTGCTGCGTCAGGTGCCGGCCGGCTACCAGCCGCTGGCGCAGTTGCAGGCCGATCTCGATGGCGACGGCCGCGCCGATTATCTGGTCGCGCTGCAGCAGCGCGGCGAGGCGCAGCGCGATCCGGCCCCGGCGCGACCGCTGCTGATCTTCGTGCAGCAGGCCGACGGCCACTACCGGCTGGCGGCGCGCAACGACCGGGTGATCCTCAAGCGCGACGAGGGCGGCCAGTGCGATCCGTTCACCGATGGCGACGAACCGTTCGCCGCCAAGGGTCGCTACTTCACCGTGCAGAACGGGGTCTCCTGCGGCCAGCACTGGACCGACTTCATCACCTTCCGCTACGACACGCAGCGCAAGCAGTGGCTGTTCCACAAGCGCATCCAGCAGCGCTGGGAGATGAACCCCAATCCTTCGCCCGACGCCGAGGCGCTGGTCAAGGACGGCGAGCAGGTGCAGTCGGCCGATCCGCAGCATCCGGTCGCCTTCGCCGATTACCTGCCGCGCTGAGGCGCGGACGCGCCGCCATCGCGGCCCGCCCGCCACAAGCGGCCGGGCCCGCGCATCCGCCGCTCACGGGCGGCGGAAACGCGTCCGCGCCCGTTCCACCTGCGCACGCACCACGCAGTCCTCGGCGTGATCGTTGACCAGGCCCATGGCCTGCATGAAGGCATACACCGTGGTCGGCCCGACGAACTTCCAACCGCGCGCCTTCAGCGCCTTCGACAACGCCACCGATTCGGGCGAGGTCGCGCGCGTTTGCGCCGTGTCCGCCGCCGGCGCCTCGTAGCGCCAGACGAACGCCGCCAGCGACCCTTCCTGCCGCACCAGCGCCTGGGCCATGCGCGCATTGTGGATGGCCGCCTCGATCTTGCCGCGGTGGCGGACGATCCCGGGATCCTGCAGCAGCCGCGCCACGTCGCCGTCGTCGAATAAGGCAAGGCGCTGGTAATCGAAGTCGAGGAAGGCCGCGCGGAAGTTCTCGCGCTTGGCCAGGATGGTGCGCCAGCTCAACCCGGACTGGAATCCTTCCAGGCACAGCTTCTCGAACAGGCGGCGGTCGTCGTCGACCGGAAACCCCCACTCGCTGTCGTGGTAGTGGAAGAACTCCGGCGCCGCCGCGCACCAGCGGCAACGCGGGCGACCGTCGGGGCCAGGAATGGTGGCGTTCATGCGCAGGTCCTGTCGATGCCGCGACGCCGGCTCATGCCAGCAGGAACTCGAGGCCGGGTGCGGCCTTGGCCGGCGCCACCTCGACGATTTCGCTGCGCACCACGCCGGCCGCGACGAACGGGTCCGCCTGCAGCCGGCGCTCGAGGTCGGCGCGGCTCAGGCCATGCGCCAGGATCGCACCGCCGGCCTGCGGCGGCAGGCTCCCGGCCAGCGCGAACACGCCATCGTCGAAGCCCTGCTGCAACCACTGCACATGCGCCTGCAGCAACGGCCCGGCCTGACTGCGATCGGCGGCAAAACGCAACAACACGATGAACATGAGCACGCTCCTGCGAATGGAAAAGAGGAAAACAACGCCGATCACGTGGCTGCCGGCGCGGCGGCAACCGCGTCGAGCCAGGCCTGCATGCGCCCGACCTCGCGCTGGACGAAATCCGCATCGCCCAACGCCTGCGCCAGCACCGCCACGCCCTGGCTGAAGGCCAGCACGTGCATGGCCAGCGCATCGGCCTCGGCGCTACGCCCAAGGCGTTCGAACTGCCGGCGCAGCCACTGGCGGAACAGGCCGAACAGCTGCGTGGCCTGCGCCTGCGCAGGGTGCTCGAGCTTGGACAACTCTCCGCACAAGCTTCCCACCGGGCAGCCATGGCGCATGATCGACGCCTGGTTGCGCACAACGATCTGGATGAATTGGCGAATGCCGTCGGCGGGTGCCACCGCTGCGTCTTCCCAGCCCTGCAGCATCGCCTGGGTCCGTTCCAGACGCAGCGCGATCACCGCATCCAGGATCGCGTCCTTGCTCTTGAAGTGGTGATAGAAGTTGCCGCGGGAGATGCCGACCGCATCGGCGACATCGGCGAACGAGGTGGCCGCATAGCCCTGCGCGTAGAACAGGCGGTCGGCCTCGGCGACGATGCGTGCGCGCGTGTCCATCTTCATCCCCCCGATCAGGCCAAGCCCCTTAGGACAATCATCCTAATGCCAGCAATGCGACTAGGTCAATCGACCTAGAACGGCTGCCCGCCGCCGGTTGCCGCAGCGCTGCCACCGATCCGCTTGGCGCCGACGCGGACCGCCACGCACGCAAGGCCTGCGTGCTCGTGCGCGTAGCGTCGCCATCCGGGCCGACGGGTAGGACGACCCTCGCACGTACGTCGCGCCCCTCACCCGCCGCTGCGCGCTGCGAACGCCGCCACCGCGACGCCAGGCGCCACCGCCCCCATGCCGGATGCCAGGCGTGACCAATGCCGTGTCCGAATGCGGCCGGCACGGCGGCACGCCGACCGGCACGCTGCGCGCTCCATTCGTTCCTGGAGCGCCCCATGTCCAGCTTCCGTTGCGTCGGCCTGCCGGCCGCCGCGTTCGCCCCGCTGTTCGATCTCGATGACGCACAGCTGCAGGCACGTCACGCGCGGCGCCTGCGCGCCGACAGCGCGCTCGGCTATCCCTGCCGGATCAGCCTGGAGGACGCGCGGCCCGGCGAGGAACTGCTGTTGCTGCACTACCTGCACCAACCCGCGCAGACCCCGTACCGCGCCGCCGGCCCGATCTACGTGCGCCGCCACGTCGCCACCGCCGCACCGGCGCCGGGCGAAGTACCCGATGCCATCGTCCGCCGCCTGATCTCGCTGCGCGGCTACGACGCCAGCGACATGCTGATCGCCGCCGACGTGCAGCCGGGCGAACGCATCGCCACCGCGATCGCCTGCGCCTTCGCCGATCCGCAGGTGCGCTACCTGCATCTGCATCATGCGCGGCAGGGCTGTTTCGCGTGCCGGGTGGAGCGGGAGCCGGGATTGGGGAGTCGGGATCGGGGATGAGTGGCGCCGCCGCGCTCTGGAACACCACCTGTTCTGTAGGAGCGGCAGCAACCCCGCTTTTCACCAATCCCCAATCCCAAATCCCCACTCCCCGCTACTCACCCAGATTGATCCACGTCGCCTTCATCTCCGTGTACTTGTCGAAGGCATGCAGCGACTTGTCGCGGCCGTTGCCCGATTGCTTGTAGCCGCCGAACGGGGCGGTCATGTCGCCGCCATCCCAGTAGTTCACCCACACGCTGCCGGCGCGCAGCTTGCGCGCCACGCGGTGCGCGCGGCCGATGTCGCGGGTCCATACGCCCGCCGCCAGGCCGTAGTCGCTGTCGTTGGCCATGCGCAGGGCGTGCGCCTCGTCGTCGAAGGCGATCACCGACAGCACCGGGCCGAAGATCTCCTCGCGGGCGATGGTGTGTTCGTGGCCGACCTCGTCGAAGATGGTCGGCTCCACGTAGCAGCCGCCGGGCACCACTTCCACGCGCTTGCCGCCGAGCAGCAGACGCGCGCCTTCGGCGTTGCCGCGAGCGATGTAGTCGAGCACGCGGTGGGTCTGGGTCTCATCGACCAGCGCGCCCATCGCCGCGTCGTCGTCGAACGGATGCCGCGGCTGCAGCACGCGGCCGGCGGCGACCACGCGCTCGACGAAGGCATCTTTGATCGAACGCTCCACCAGCAGCCGCGAGGCGGCGGTGCAGACCTCGCCCTGGTTGTAGAAGATCGCCGCGGCGGCCGCCTGCGCCGCCTGTTCCAGGTCCGGCGCATCGGCGAACACCAGGTTCGGGCTCTTGCCGCCGCACTCCATGTACGCGCGTTTCATGTTCGACAACCCGGCGCACTGCAGCAGGCGCCGGCCGACCGCGGTGGAGCCGGTGAACACCAGCCCGTCCACGTCCATGTGCAGCGCCAGCGGCTCGCCGGCCCCCTTGCCGAAGCCCGGCACCACGTTGAACACGCCGTCGGGAATGCCCGCCTCGGCGACCAGTTCGGCCAGGCGCAACGCGCTCAGCGGCGATTTTTCCGACGGTTTCAGCACCACCGAGTTGCCGGCGGCCAGCGCCGGGGCAATCTTCCACGCCGCCATCAGCAGCGGGAAATTCCACGGCACGATCGCGCCGACCACGCCCAGCGGCTCGCGGGTGATCAGGCCCAGTTCGTCCTGTCCGGTCGGTGCCACTTCGCCGTAGAGCTTGTCCACCGCTTCGGCGGTCCAGGACAGGCAGCGCACCGTCGCCGCCAGGTCCACCGCGCGCGCATCGCGCACCGGCTTGCCCATGTCCAGCGACTCCAGCAAGGCCAGTTCGTCGGCATGGCGTTCGACCAGGTGCGCCAGCGCCAGCAGGGTCTTCTTGCGCTGCGCCGGCTTGGCCTGCGACCAGTGCCCCGCCTCGAAGCTGCGCCGCGCCGCGGCGACCGCGCGGTCGATGTCCGCGGCCTCGCCCTCGGCCACGTGGCCGAGCAGGCGGCCGTCGATCGGGCTGATGCAGTCGAAGGTCTTGCCACTGGCGGCGTCGACGTAGCGGCCGTCGATGAAGGCCTGGGTCCGCGGACGCAGCGTGTCGGCCAGCGCCTGCCAGGCGTCGCGGGTGCGGGGTGCGGTCATCGGAAACTCCTGCTGCGGCGGAAGGATCGGAAGCACGCGACGGCCGGCGACGCGGCGCGCATGCGGCTCAGAACGTGGCCGGCGTATTGGCGCTGACCAGCACCGCGGTCTCGCTGCCGACGTTGCGGAACCGGTGCGGTACCCGGCTTTCGAAATAGTAGCCCTCGCCGGCGCGCAGCACCCGCACCTGGCTGCCGACGGTGATCTCCACCTCGCCGGCCACCACCACCCCGCCCTCTTCGCCGTCGTGCACCAGCATTGCACTGCCGGTGTCGCTGCCCGGCGGCATCACCTCGCGCAGGATGCACATCTGCCGCTGCGGGCGATGCTGGCCGACCAGGTAGTAGTGGATGCCGTCGCTGCCGACGTCGGGCAGTTCGTCGGCGCGGTAGAACGGCGCATCGGCCGCGCCGGCGTCCAGGTCCTGGGTGAAGAATTCGGCCAGCGAGATCGGGATGCCGTCCAGCACCTTCTTCAGCGAACTGACCGACGGGCTGACCTTGTTCTGCTCGATCAGCGAGATGGTGCTGTTGGTCACGCCCACCCGCTTGGCCAACTCGCGCTGGCTCAGGCCGTGGGCGGTGCGAACCCGATGCAGGCGGGCGCCGATATCCATCGCGAATGGGAACGCCGGTGGCGGTGTTGCCGGATACTTTACACACCCGCCCCGGACGGTCAATTTCGGGCGGCGCGCCCGTGTTGCGGCGCAACCAGGAAAAGCCCGCCCGATTCGCGCGAATTGCGACACGCCGGGTCACACCCGGCGCAGCGCCATGGTGTAAAGTTTTTTCAACATCCCTCGCGTGGAGCCTGCGATGCGCCCTCAGCCGCCCCTCTCGTCCCAGGCGCTGTCCGACCATTACGCCGCGCAGGCCACCCGCGCGCCGGACACGCTGGAGGCGTTCTGGATGCCGTTCACCGCCAACCGCCAGTTCAAGGCGCGGCCGCGGCTGCTGGCCTCGGCCGAGGGCATGCACTATCGCAGCGTGGACGGGCGCCAGATCCTCGACGGCACCGCCGGCCTGTGGTGCTGCAACGCCGGCCACGCGCGGCCGCGTATCGTCGAGGCGGTGGCACGGCAGATCGCCACGCTGGATTTCGCGCCGACCTTCCAGATGGGCTCGCCGTTGCCGTTCGTGCTGGCCGAGCGGCTGGTGGCACTGGCGCCGCCGGGCCTGGACCATGTGTTCTACACCAACTCCGGCTCCGAGTCGGTGGACACCGCGCTGAAGATCGCACTCGCCTACCACCGCGCCCGCGGCGAGGGCCAGCGCACGCGCTTCATCGGCCGCGAGAAGGGCTACCACGGCGTCGGCTTCGGCGGCATTTCAGTCGGCGGCCTGCCGAACAACCGCAAGGCGTTCGGCCCGCTGCTGCCGGGCGTGGACCATCTGCGGCACACGCTCGACCTGGAGCGCAATGCGTTCTCGCGCGGCCTGCCGACGCATGGCGCGGAACTGGCCGAGGACCTGGAACGGCTGGTGACGCTGCACGATGCCTCCACCATCGCCGCGGTGATCATCGAGCCGATCTCCGGCTCGGCCGGGGTGGTGCTGCCGCCACACGGCTACCTGCAGCGCATCCGCGAACTGTGCGACAAGCACGGCATCCTGCTGATCTTCGACGAGGTCATCACCGGCTACGGCCGCGTCGGCCACGCCTTCGCCGCGCAGCGCTTCGGGATGACCCCGGACATGATCACCACCGCCAAGGGCCTGACCAACGGCTGCGTGCCGATGGGCGCGGTGTTCGTGTCCCACGCCATCCACGAGGCCTTCGCGCACGGTGCGGCCAACGCCATCGACCTGTTCCACGGCTACACCTACTCCGGCCATCCGCTGGCCTGCGCCGCCGCGCTGGCGACGCTGGACACCTATGCCGAGGAACAGTTGTTCGACAAGGCGATCGAACTGGGCCCGGTGTGGGAGGAGGCGATCCACCGGCTGCGCGACCTGCCGCACGTCATCGACATCCGCAACTTCGGCCTGATCGGCGCGATCGAACTGGCGCCGCGCAAGGGTGCGCCCGGCGCGCGCGCCTACGAGATCTTCGAGCGCTGCTTCCACGAAGGCGACCTACTGATCCGCGTCACCGGCGACACCATCGCGCTGTCGCCGCCGCTGATCGTGGAGGCCACGCACATCGAGCGCATCTTCGCGGTGCTGGCGGACATGATCCGCAGCACACCCTGATCCTTCCCTCACCCAACCCACCGCCCGCGCTCCCCACGCGCCGCGTCTGCCTGGAGAACCGCACATGCTGGTCGGCGTTCCGAAAGAGATCAAGAACCACGAGTACCGGATCGGGCTGACCCCGTCCGGGGTCCGCGAACTGGTGCTGCACGGCCACCAGGTGCTGGTGCAGCGCGGCGGCGGCCAGTCCATCGGCCTCACCGATGCCGAGTACGAGCGCGCTGGCGCACGCATCGCCGAGGATGCGGCCAGCGTGTTCGCGCAGGCCGAGATGATCGTCAAGGTCAAGGAACCGCAGCCGGAGGAATGCGCGATGCTGCGCCCCGGGCAACTGCTGTTCACCTATCTGCACCTGGCGCCGGATCCGCAGCAGGCCGCGGCGCTGCAGCGCTCCGGCTGCACCGCCATCGCCTACGAGACCGTCACCGATGGCCACGGCGGCCTGCCGCTGCTGGCGCCGATGAGCGAGGTCGCCGGGCGCATGGCGATCCAGGCCGGCGCGCATGCGCTGGAGAAGGCGCAGGGCGGCTCGGGCGTGCTGCTCGGCGGCGTGCCCGGGGTCAAGCCGGCGCAGGTGCTGGTGATCGGCGGCGGCGTGGTCGGCATCAACGCCGCGCGCATGGCGATGGGCCTGCACGCGCGGGTGACCGTGCTGGACCGCTCGCTGGAGCGGCTCAAGTACCTGGACGAACTCTACGGCCAGCAACTGACCACGCTGTACTCCACCCGCGATGCGATCGAGCAGTGCCTGCCGCACACCGACCTGGTGATCGGTGCGGTGCTGATCCCCGGCGCCGCCGCGCCCAAGCTGGTGTCGCGCGAGCAACTGGCGCTGCTGCGGCCCGGCTCGGTGCTGGTGGACGTGGCGATCGACCAGGGCGGCTGCTTCGAGACCAGCCACCCGACCACGCACCAGCAGCCGACCTACGAGGTCGACGGCATCGTGCATTACTGCGTGGCCAACATGCCCGGCGGCGTCGCCCGCACCTCCACCTTCGCCCTGACCAACGCCACCCTGCCGTTCGTGCTGCTGCTGGCCGAACACGGGCTGCAGGCGCTGCGCGACGACCAGGACCTGCGCAACGGCCTCAACGTGCACGCCGGCAAGCTCACCCACCGCGCGGTGGCGCAGGCGCTGGGCCAGGAGTTCGTGCGGCCGCTGGACGCGCTGGGCTGACGCTGTCCATCCGAGGATCGAGCACGATGCGCGACACCCTGTCCCACTACATCGACGGCCAGCCCGTCGCCTTCCGCGGCGACGAGCACGCCGAGGTCTTCGACCCGGCGACAGGCGCCGTCCAGCGCCATGTGCCGCTGGGCGCCGCGCATGCGGTGGAGATGGCGGTGCACGCCGCCAGTGCGGCCTTTCCCGGCTGGGCGGCGACGCCGCCGCTGCAGCGCGCGCGGGTGCTGTTCCGTTTCCGCGAGCTGCTGGAACGCCGTGCCGACGACGTGGCCCGCTGCATCAGCGCCGAGCACGGCAAGACCGTGACCGACGCGCGCGGCGAAGTGGTCCGCGGCATGGAGGTGGTGGAGTTCGCCTGCGGCATCCCGCACCTGCTCAAGGGCGAGCATTCGCACGACGTCGGCCGCGGCGTGGACGCCTGGAGCGAATACGCGCCGCTGGGCGTGGTGGCCGGCGTCACCCCGTTCAACTTCCCGGCGATGGTGCCGCTGTGGATGCTGCCGGTGGCATTGGCCTGCGGCAACAGCTTCGTGCTCAAGCCCTCCGAACACGCACCCTCGGCGTCGCTGCTCCTGGCCGAATGGCTGCACGAGGCCGGGCTGCCGGCCGGCGTGTGCAACGTGGTGCACGGCGCCAAACCGGCGGTGGATGCACTGCTGGCGCACCCGCAGGTGCAGGCGCTGAGCTTTGTCGGCTCCACCGCGGTGGCCGCCGACCTGTACGCGCGCGGCAGTGCGCTGGGCAAGCGCGTGCAGGCGCTGGGCGGGGCCAAGAATCACCTGGTGGTGCTGCCCGACGCCGACCTGGACGATGTCGCCGACGCCCTGCTCGGGGCCGGCTACGGCTCGGCCGGCGAACGTTGCATGGCGATCTCGGTGGCGGTGTGCGTGGGCGACGCGCTGGCCGATGCGCTGGTGGCCAGACTGGCGCCGCGCGTGGCCGCGCTGCGCCTGGGCGCGGGCCAGGCCGACGCCGGCCGCGACGAGCCGGACATGGGCCCGCTGGTCAGCGCCGCGCACCGCGAGCGCGTGCTCGGCTACATCCACAGCGGCGTGGCCGAGGGCGCACGCCTGGTCGTCGACGGCCGCCCGGCGGGCGCGGCCGACCACCCGGACGGCTTCTTCCTCGGCGGCAGCCTGTTCGACCACGTGCGCAGCGACATGCGCATCTACCGCGAAGAGATCTTCGGCCCGGTGCTGTGCGTGGTGCGGGTGGCCGACGCCGCCGCCGCGCTGCGCCTGATCGCCGACCACGACTACGGCAACGGCGCGGCGGTGTTCACCCGCGACGGCGGCGCCGCGCGTGCGTTCGCGCGGCAGGTGCAGGCCGGCATGGTCGGCATCAACGTGCCGATCCCGGTGCCGATGGCGTTCCACAGCTTCGGCGGCTGGAAGCGCTCGCTGTTCGGTCCGCTGCACGTGCACGGCCCGGACGGGGTGCGCTTCTACACCCGGCTCAAGACCGTCACCGCGCGCTGGCCCGAGGCCGCGGCCGGCGCCGAGTTCACGATGCCGACGATGCGGTAGAGGGCTGGGAATGGGGAATAGGGAATAGGGAATAGGGAATCGTAAAAGCGCCGCGGCGCCCGCATCGGACAACCCGGCAACCGCATCACTTGCTGTTGCTCTTGCTGTTGCGATTCCCCAATCCCCATTCCGCATTCCCGGCCCTGCGCCCACCGCAGCGCAACACGCGCCGACCATTCCCGGGTGTAGCCTTGCGCCACCCCGGCGCCCGACCGGGATCCACCGCCGCCCCAGGAGCCGCTCCATGATCAAGGTCAGCGTGATGTACCCGTACACGCCAGGCGCCCGTTTCGACCATGCCTACTACCGCGACACGCACATGCCGCTGCTGCAGGCGCGCATGGGCGCCGCCTGCCTGCGCTACACCGTGGACAAGGGCCTGTCCGGCGGCACCCCCGGCAGCGACCCGACCTACGTCGGCATGTGCCACATCTTCAGCGAGTCGGTGGAGGCCTTCCAGGCCGGCTTCGGCCCGCATGCGGAGGAGATCCTCGGCGACATCAAGAACTACACCGACCTGACGCCGGTGATGCAGATCAGTGAGGTGGTGGTGGGGTGAAGCCGGGAATGGGGAATCGGGAGTATGGAATCGGAAAGCGCCGCATGCGCGAACGACTCAGGCCATGCGGCCGCGACATACGCTGTTGCCATTCCCGATTCCCCGTTCCCGATTCCCGGCCTCTACAATGCCGCCCCCGTCGCCACGCCGCACCGCCCGTTGATGAACATCGTTGTCAAAGAAGACCTCAAGGCCTATATCGATCCGCTGACCGCCGACGAATACGCTGCCCTCGAACGCAGCCTGCTGGCCGAGGGCTGCCGCGACGCGCTGGTGCTGTGGGGCGACATCCTGGTCGACGGGCACAACCGCTACGGCATCTGCCAGAAGCATGGGTTGCCGTTCCAGACCGTGCAGAACACCCGCTTCCAGTCGCTGCAGGACGTGCACCTGTGGATGATCGACCAGCACCTGGGCCGGCGCAGCGTCTCCGACTTCCAGCGCGGCGTGCTGGCGCTGCGCAAGCGCGAGATCCTCGCCGAGCGGCGCGCCAGCGCGGCCGCCGCGGAGGCCCCCGCGGCCGACGCCACTGACCCGGACGCGGCTGGCGAGACCGCCAACGACACCGACACCGACACGCCACCCTGGGCCGACGCACCGGCACCGCTCAGCCGCGCCGAACTGGCGCGCGTGGCGCGGCTCAGCAACAGCCAGGTGGTGCAGATCGAGAAGATCCAGAAGCAGGCCGCGGCCGAAGTGGTGGAAGCGGTCAAGTCCGGTGCGATCTCGATCAATGCCGCCGCGGCAGTGGCCAGCCTGCCCGAGGAGGAACAGCGCGCCGCGGCGATGGCCGGCAAGGACGAACTGAAGCAGGCCGCCAAGCGCGCCCGCGAGTCCAAGCGCAAGCCCAAGCCGGCGCCTGCGGACGCCCCCGAGGACGCGGCCCCGGCGGCGGATGCCGAGGGCGACACGACGGCCGCGCTGCGCCAGCGCGTGGCTGCGCTCGAAGCCGAGAACCAGGCGCTGCGCAAGGAAGTGGCGGCGCTGCGCGCGCAGTTGCCGGGCTGATCCACGCGCACCGGCCATCCGTGCCGCGGCCGGATGACCTCGCCGCCGCGCATGCAACCGCGCTCACCGCGCACTGCGTAGACTCGGCCGCATGAGCGTGTCTTCCGCCCCAGTCCTGTCCCCCGATCCGCGCCGCGCGCAGCTGCGGCGCATGAAGCTGCTGGCGGCGCTGTTGCTGCTGGCGATGCTGTGCGGCTTCCTGCTCAGCCATGCCATGGGCCTGCAGGGGGTGTGGGCCTGGGTCGGCGCGTTCTGCGAAGCGGCCACGGTCGGCGCGCTGGCGGACTGGTTCGCGGTGGTGGCGCTGTTCCGGCATCCGCTGGGCCTGCCGATTCCGCACACCGCGATCATCCCGCACGGCAAGGCGCGCATCGCCGACAGCCTGGCGGTGTTCGTGCGCGATCAGTTCCTGGAACCGGGCGCGCTGCTGGCCAAGCTCAGCGCATTCGATCCGGCGGCGCGGCTGGGCCAGTGGCTGGCCGAACCGGCGCAGTCCGCACGGCTGGCCGATCTGGCCCGCGGCTGGGCGTTGCAGGCGCTGGACCTGCTGGACGAAGCCGCAGTGCGGCGCCGCATCCATGGTTTCGTGGTGGCGCGGCTGCGCGACTGGGACGCCGCCGCCACCGCCGGCGAACTGCTCGGCCTGCTCACCGCCGACGGCCGCCACCACGCACTGCTCGACGAAGCGCTGACCCGGCTCGGCCGGCACCTGGACGATGCCGCGGTCAAGCAGCGGGTGTCGGCGATGATCGTCAAGTACGCGCGGCGCGAATGGCCCAAGCTGGTCGGCACCGTGGAATGGGTGAAGCCTGTGGAAGGCATCGCCGACACCCTCGCCGAGCGCCTGGCGCACGCGCTGCTGGAGGAACTGCAGGAGGTGCTGTCGCAGCCGCAGCATCCGCTGCGCCAGGACTACGAGCGCTGGCTCGGCGGCTACGTGCAGCGGCTGCGCGCCGATCCCGCCACCGCCGAGAAAGTGCAGGCGCTGAAGCAGCGTCTGATCGACCACCCCGGCGTACAGGCGTACGTGCAGGGCCTGTGGGATCAGATCCATGCTGCGCTGCGCGAGGACCTGTCGCGCCAGGACGGCGCGCTGGTGCAGCACCTGCAGCGCGCCCTCGGCGCGCTCGGCCAGTCGCTGGCGCAGGATCCCGCCCTGCGCGAGGCGCTCAACCAGCACCTGCTCGGCGGCGCCGAGCGGCTGACCCAGCGCCTGCGCAGCGGCGTCACCGAGCACATCGCGCAGACCGTGAAGGGCTGGGACGAACGCCACCTGGTCGAGCAACTGGAACTGAGCGTGGGCCGCGACCTGCAGTACATCCGCTTCAACGGCACCCTGGTCGGCGGATTGATCGGGCTGGCGCTGCACGCTGCCGTCACGCTGCTTGGCTGAGCGTGCATGACAAGGATGCACTGCGCCGCTGGAGCGGCCGGCCCGCTGCCGACGCACGATGCGACGCACGCACCCCACGACGGACCGCCGACCCGCGGCACCCGGTGCCATCCACGCAGCAAGGTGTAGACACGCCTCGGCTCTTTGGACCGAAGGGCTGGCGCGACAGCCACGCCCGCGCTAGCGTTGGGGGACGACCTGCGGGGCCTGCGTCGCCGCTGTGAACGCCATCCCGCAACCGGTCGGGGGGAAGCCGATGCGCGTGCCGAACGCGCGTTCGCCAGAGGAAAGGGGAGCATGTCGAAGAAACGCCGGACACCCATCGCCGGCCCTGCGCGGCTTGCGCGGCTCGCCGCCCTGGCCGTGCTGGCCGTCGGGCTGCTCGCCGCGCTGCTGATCGCGCATGGCGTGCAGCAGCGCAACCGCGCGCAGGCGCAGGCGCGCTTCCAGCAACTGGTCTCGCACGTGGCCGGCGATCTGCGGCAGCGCCTGGACATGTACGAGCATGGCCTGCGCGGCGCGCGCGGTGCGGTGATCGCGGCCGGCGGCGACCGCATCTCGCGCGAGCGCTTCTCCCGCTACAGCGCCTCGCGCGACTATCTGCGCGAGTTTCCCGGGGTGCGCGGCTTCGGCTACATCCAGCGGGTGCCGCGCGCCGAGGAGGCGGCGTTCCTGCAGCAGGCCCGCGCCGACGGCGCACCGTCGCTGCAGATCCGCGAACTGGCCCCGCACGACGGCGATCGCTTCGTCATCGTCTATATCCAGCCGGTGCAGTCCAACACGCCGGCGCAGGGGTTCGACATCGCCTCCGAACCGGCGCGACGCGACGCGGCGATCGCCGCCGCACACTCGGGCAAGCCCACCATCACCGCGCCGATCCGCCTGGTGCAGCGGCCGGGGCTGGGCAAGAGCGGCTTTCTGCTGTTGTTGCCGGTGTATCGCGAAGGCCTGCCGCTGCAGACCCCGGAACAGCGCTGGCAGGCCACCAGCGGCTGGGCATACGCCCCATTGAGCATCGCCGAGGTACTGGCCTCCTCCGACGACCACCGCAACGCGCTGCAGCTGAGCCTGGCCGACAGCCTGAACCCTGGGCAGCCGTTCTATCGCGACGACGCCACACCGATCCTGGCCGGAGGCCCCACCGCCGAACGCACCCTGGCGGTCTATGGACGCCAGTGGCGCATCGGTGCACACGCCACGCCGGGCTTCGTGCGCTCGCTCGACCAGACCTCGCCGCTGTTCGCCGGCGCGCTGGCCGCCGGTATCGCGCTGCTGCTCGCCACCCTGCTGTACGTGTTCCTGACCAGCCTGCGCCGCCGCGACCTGATCCTCAGCGAGCAGAGCCAACTGGCCGCCCTGGTCGCCGGCACCAGCGAAGCGATCGTCGCCGAAGACCTGAACGGCCGCGTGACCCACTGGAATCCCGCGGCCACGCGCATCTTCGGCTACACCCCGGAGCAGGCCATCGGCCAGCCGCTGCAGCGGTTGCTGGGCGCGCACGTCCGCGATCCCATCGACAGCGGCGACGGCGTCCGCGAGCTGCGCCACCGCGATGGTCACACCGTCAGCGTCCTGGCCAGCGTCTCGCCGATCGCCGGCACCCGCGGCGGCACCATCGGCCATTCGCACCTGCTGCACGACGTCACCGAACAGGTGCGCGCGCAGGCGCGGGTGCTGGAGCTCAACGCCACGCTGGAGCAGCAGGTGGCCGAGCGCACCAGCGAACTGGTGACCTATTCGGCGCTGCAGCGCGCGATCCTGGCCAATGCCGGCTACGCGATCGTCGCCACCGACCCGGACGGCGTCATCACCCTGTTCAACCCGGCCGCCGAGACCCTGCTCGGCTACGCCGCGCACGAACTGATCGGACGCAAGGCCACCGGCCTGTTCCTGGATCCGGAGCAACTGGCCGCACGCGCCGAGCGCATGGCCACGCAGTCGGGCATGCCGGTACAGCCCTCGTTCGAGTCGGTGGCGGCGCTGTCCACTTTGGGACGCAGCGACACCCGCGAATGGACCTACCTGAGCAAGGACGGCCATGCTTTCCCGGTGTTGCTCACCCTGAGCACGCTGCGCGACGACGACGACCGGGTGATCGGCTATCTCGGCATCGCCGTCGACCTGACCGAGCAGAAGCGCCACGAGCGCGAGCTGCGCCTGGCGATCGACGCGGCCGAAAGCGCCAACCAGTCCAAGAGCGATTTCCTGGCCAACATGAGCCACGAGATCCGCACGCCGATGAACGCGATCCTGGGCATGCTGTACCTGCTGCGGCACAGCGCGCTGTCGCAGGCGGCGCAGGACATGATCCAGAAGATCGAGCTGTCCGCACGCAACCTGCTGGAGATCATCAACGACATCCTCGACTTCTCCAAGATCGAGTCCGGACGCATCGACCTGGAATCGGCGCCGTTCGATCTCAACGAGTTGCTGGAGAACATCGCCGCGCTGATGACCTCGGCGAACAGCGCCAAGCCGGTGGAGATGATCGTCGAGCCGCTGCCGCCGGGCTGCCGCTGGTTGCGCGGCGACGCGCTGCGCTTGAACCAGGTGCTGATCAACCTGGTGGGCAACGCCATCAAGTTCACCGAACAGGGCGAGGTGGCGCTGTCGGTGCGCGCCTTCCCCGGCGCCGAACCCGGCAAGCTCAAGCTGCTGTTCTCGGTGCGCGACACCGGCATCGGCATCCCGCGCGAGAAGCAGAGCCTGATCTTCTCGCCGTTCCTGCAGGCCGACACCTCCACCAGCCGCCGCTACGGCGGCAGCGGCCTGGGCCTGACCATCAGCCGGCGCCTGGTGGAGCTGATGGGCGGGCAACTGGAAGTGCAGAGCGCCCCCGGTCAGGGCAGCGATTTCTACTTCGTCATTCCGTTCACGGTGGCGCCGGCACCGGCCGACGACGCCGAACCGGCGCAGGCGCGGCGGGTGCTGATCGCCGACGACCACGACCTGGTGCGGCGCAGCCTGACCGACATCGCCAACGGCTTCGGCTGGCAGGTGGAAGCGGTGTCCAGCGGCACCGCCGCCTTGGCCGCGGCCGCGCCGGAACGGGCCGAGTTCGACGTGATCCTGCTGGACTGGCGCATGCCCGACCTGGACGGGTTGAGCGTGGCCCAGCGCATCCGCGCGCAATCGGCACCGGACCGGCAGCCCATCATCGTCATGGTCACCGCCTACGAGCGGCGCATGATCCAGGAGCAGCAGCCTGGCGTCGCCGACGTGGATGCGGTGATGACCAAGCCGGTCACCGCCTCGGCCCTGCAGCGCACCATCGCCATGCTGCTGGCGCGTCGCAACGGCGAGCTGCCCGCGGCAGCGCCCGGCGACGGCGTCGCACGCCTGGCCGGGGCCCGCTTGCTGGTGGTCGACGACAGCGACATCAACCGCGAGGTCGCGCAGCGCATCCTCGAAGGCGAAGGCGCGCTGGTCGAGCTGGCGCAGGACGGCGCCCAGGCGCTGCAGCGGCTACGCCGCGATCCCGGCCGCTTCCACGTCGTGCTGATGGACGTGCAGATGCCGACCATGGACGGCTACGAAGCCACCCGGCAACTGCGTGCCGATCCGGACCTGGCCGCCGTGCCGGTGATCGCCCTCACCGCCGGCGCCTATCGCCAGCAGCAGGAGATGGCGCTGTCCAGCGGCATGAACGACTTCATCGCCAAACCGTTCCAGGTCGAGGACCTGATCGCGATCATCCGGCGGTTCCTGCCGCCGAACCTGACCGCGCTGCCGCTGCTGCCGCTGGCGGCGCCACCGCCGGTGCTGCCGGCGGACGACTGGCCGGCCAGCGACCCTGCGTTGCTCGATACCGTCCAGGCGCAGCGGCTCTGGGGCGAACGCGAGCCGTATCGGCGCTATCTGCTGAAGCTGTTGCAGGAACATCCCGACCCGGCGGCCAGCGTCCGCACCCTGCTGGAGGCGCAACGGCCGGCCGAGGCCGTGTCGCTGGCGCACAAGTTGCGCGGCTCCGCCGGATCGCTGGCCTTGCCGGCGTTGAGCATCGCCAGCGCCGCCCTCGAAGAACGCTTGAGCACGGCGCCGACGCAGGCCGATGCCGAGATCGCCGCGCTGGCCGCGGCGATGGCCGACACCGCGGCCGAAGTGCTGCGCTTCGCCGACGCCACCCAGGGTGCGGCGCCACCCGCGGCAGCGAACCTCGCCGCGGTCGATCCGGCGACGCTGCAGGCGTCCTGGTATCAGGTGCTGCAGGTGCTGGACAGCGACGATCCGGACCGCATCGACCGCACGCTGCGGCAACTGGCGCCGGTCCTGCCGGCGGCACAGGCCGCCGAACTGCAACTGTTGCTGGAGAATTTTTCCTTCCGCGAAGCCGAGGCTCAAGTCAGGCGATGGCTGGCCGATGCACGCGATTGAGAGTGCGCCGCCCGCGCGGCGGCGCGTGTCCGACGGGGAACCCACCATGACCCAGCCTTGCATCCTCTGTGTCGATGACGAACCCAGCAACCTGGCGCTGATCCGCCAACTCCTGCGCGAGGACTACGCGCTGGTGTTTGCCAAGAACGGCGCCGAAGCCCTGCGCGGGGTGGCCAAGCACCGCCCGGCGCTGATCCTGCTGGATGTCGACCTGCCCGACATCGACGGCTACACCCTCGCACGCACCCTGAAGGAAGATGCGCGCAGCGCGGCGATCCCGATCATCTTCGTCACCGGCAAGGACAAGGACACCGACGAGAGCATCGGGTTCGACGCCGGCGGCGTGGACTACATCACCAAGCCCTACTCGCCGAGCATCCTGCGCGCGCGGGTGCGCACCCACCTGTCGCTGGTCAGCGCCACCAGCCTGGCCGACAGCCATCGCGACGCGATCCAGATGCTGGGCATGGCCGGCCACTACAGCGACTCGGACACCGGCACGCATATCTGGCGCATGGCCGCCTACGCCCGCGCGCTCGCGCTGGCCGCCGGCTGGTCGTGCGAGGACGCCGATCTGCTGGAACAGGCCGCGCCGATGCACGACACCGGCAAGATCGGCATCCCCGATGCGGTGCTGAAGAAGCCCGGGCCGCTGGACGCCGACGAGTGGCAGGTCATGAAGCGGCACCCGCGGATCGGCTACGACATCCTCAGCCGCAGCAGCGCACCGCTGTTCCGACTCGCCGCCGAGGTCTCCCTGTACCACCACGAGCACTGGGACGGCGGCGGTTACCCGGCCGGCGTTTCAGGCACGCAGATTCCCGAATCGGCACGGATCGTGGCGCTGGCCGACGTGTTCGATGCGCTCACCTCACCGCGCCCGTACAAGGACGCATGGCCGCTGGAACAGGCGATGGCGCTGTTCCGCGACAAGGCCGGCAGCCAGTTCGAGCCACGTCTGGTCGAGTTGTTCGAGGCGATCCTGCCGCAGATCCTGCAGATCCAGGCGTACTGGAACGAGCGCGAGACCGAGGATGACCCGCCGCCACGCGGCAAGGCGCAGGCCGCGCTGGGGCATCACGGCAGTTGATACAAGCCCCTCTCCCCCCGGGAGAGAGGGTTGGGGTGAGGGGACGGCGCGAAGCGACGCGCAGAGATCGAGGACACGCGGCGTCGCCCGTCCCCTCACCCGCGCCTTCGGTGCCCCTTCTCCCGGATGGAGAAGCAACAGCGCACTACGCTCCGCGACGGGCGTGACCGGTCACGCCCATCGCGGCTGAAGCCGCTCCTGCAGAAAGACACACGAGGCACCGCTTCTCAGCGCCGCTGCAGACGCCAGGCGCGGTGGATGCGCGGGTTGCGCTCGAAATCCACGTCGATGGTCTGCGCGCTGATCTCCTCGCACACCGCGAATTCGGCCAGCGCGTTCTCGTCCAGCTTGAAGCGGCGGAAGTTGTTGGAGAAGTACAGCACGCCCTCGGGCATCAGTCGCGCCACCGCCGCGCGCAACAGCCGCACGTGCTCGCGCTGGATGTCGAAATCCTCGGCGCGCGCGGAATTGGAGAAGGTCGGCGGGTCGCAGAAGATCACGTCGTAGCGGTTCTTCTCCGCCTCCAGCCAGCTCAGCGCGTCGGCCTGCACCAGCCGGTGCTGGGCGCCGCCCTTGCCGTTGAACGCGAGGTTGTCGGCGCACCACTGCAGATAGGTGCCGGACAGGTCCACGCTGGTGGTGGAATCGGCGCCGGCCACCGCCGCCTGCACGCTGGCCACGCCGGTATAGCAGAACAGGTTGAGGAAACGCTTGCCGCGCGCCTGCTGCGCCATCACCCCGCGCAGCGGGCGGTGGTCGAGAAACAGCCCGGTATCCAGGTAGTCGAACAGATTCACCCGCAGCAGCGCGTCGTGCTCGCGCACCACCAGGAACTCGCCGCGCTGCTCGAAGCGACCGTACTTGCTGCCGCCCTTGCCGCGTTCGCGGGTCTTCAGCGCCACCTGCTCGGCCGGCACCGCGAACACCTCGCGCGCGGCCGCCAGCAGTTCGTTGCGGCGGCGGCGCACGTCCACGTCGGGAATGCTGTCCGGCGCCGCGTATTCCTGCACGTGCAGGAACGTGCGCGCCTGGCCGCCGTCCTCCTGGTACACGTCGATCGCCGCCGCGTACTCGGGCAGGTCGGCGTCGTAGGCGCGATAGCAGCCGATCCGCTCGCGCGCGCGCCAGGTCTTGAACTTGCGCAGGTTCTTGCGCAGGCGGTTGGCGACCATCTGCGCACCGTCGCTGAGCGCGCGCGGCTCCTCGCTGGCGCCGGCGCGCGGCGCGACCGCGATCGGGTCGCAGACGATCAACGGGCACTCCAGCGCGCCGTTGAACATCTGGTACTTCTTGGCCGCGCGCAGGCCGGTGGCGTAGGCCAGTTCGTCGCTGCCGCACAGCAGGCTGGCGCGCCACTGCGGCACCGCGCGCTTGAGCGCATCGCCCAGGCGCCGGTACAGCGCCGCGTCGGCGGCCAGGCGCTCGTCGTAGGGGGGATTGCACACCACCGTGCCCAACGCCTGCGCCGGCGCGGGCAACGCCGCGACGTCGTGCGCGGCGAAGGCGATCGCCTCGACCACGCCGGCCGCCAGCGCGTTCTCGCGCGCTGCGCGCAGCGCATGCGGGTCGATGTCGCTGCCGTACAGCACCGGCCGCAACGCGGCGCGACCGACCTGGGCGCGCTGCCGCGCCTCGGCCAGCAGCGAACGCCAGGACGCCACGTCGAACCCCAGCCAGCGACTCGGCGCGGCATCGGCATCGGTGTCGCCGCGCTGCTGCGCCGCCAGTTCGCCGCGCAGCAGGCCCGGCGCGACATCGGCGGCCATCAGCGCGCCTTCGATCAGCAGTGTGCCGCTGCCGCACATCGGATCCAGCAGCCCGCCACCCTGCGCATACAAGGCCGGCCACTGCCCGCGCAGCAGCACCGCCGCAGCCAGGTTCTCCTTCAGCGGCGCCTCGTTCTGCGCCTGGCGCCAGCCGCGCCGGTGCAGCGAGCCGCCGCCCAGGTCCACCGACAGCGTCGCGCGCCCCTTGCGCAGCGACAGGTTCAGGCGCAGGTCCGGGTGCTCCACGTCCACCGACGGTCGCTCCAGGCCCTCGCCGCGCAGCGTGTCCACCACCGCATCCTTGACCCGCTGGGCGGCGAAGCGCGCATGGGTGATGCCGGTGCCGGACACATGCGCGTCCACCGCCAGGGTGTGCTGCGGCGCCAGATGGCTGCGCCACGGCAGCGCGGCCACGCCGGCGTACAGTGCCGCCTCGTCGGGGCAGTCGAAGGACTGCAACGGCCACAGCACCCGGCTGGCCAGGCGCGACCACAGCACCGCGCGCTGCGCGTCCTGCAGGCTGCCTTCGGCATTGACCCCGGCGACGGTGGCGGTGGCCTGCGCCACGCCGAGCGCGAGCAGTTCATCGACGAGCAGGTATTCCAGGCCCTTGGCGCAGGAGACGAAGAATTTCACGGAAGGCGGACCAGGACGGACGGGAGGGAGGCACGGCGGACGCCGCGCGCGTGGCGCATCGCAGCGCCGGATCCGGCGTTACCGCGGCCGCGGCCGCGGATCGAGGGATGGGCACGCGCACGCACCGCACCGGAACGGCGCGCAGAATACCACAGGGTCCGTGCGCCCCTGCCTGCTGCGCGGTGCCCTGGCGCAGGGTGCGCCGCGGCCGCCACTGGCCTCGTGTGACGGGCACAGCGACGTCGCCCGCCGGCGTTCGCTTCGCGACCCCCCCGCGCCGTGGCAGATGAAGCTGGCGCTGCAGACGCGCCCTCCTGCCGCCTTGGTGCGCGACGCATCGCGCAATGCGAGGCCACGAATCCGGCGCCGGGCATGCCCGGCGGCAGACCCCGTCGACGGCAGCGTACGCCGCTCACCACGGCGTCAGCCGCCACGCTTCGGGATCGGCCTGCAAGCGCTGCTGCAGGCGCAGTGTGTCCAGGAACTCCGCATCGTGCGAGACCACCAGCAGCGCGCCGGGGTACTGCAGCAGCACCGCGCGCAAGGCGTCGCGGGCTTCGCGGTCCAGGTGGTTGTCCGGCTCGTCCAGCAACAGCAGTTCGGCCGGCGGCGTGCGGTAGAAGGCGCAGGCCAGCGCAGTCTTCAGCCGCTCGCCGCCGCTGAGCTGGCCGCAGGGCACGCCGATGCGCTGCGCGTCCAGGCCGAGCAAGGCCAGCCGCGTGCGCAGGTCGGCGAGTGCGATGCCGGGCGCGGCGGCCTGCACCTGCGCCAGCGCGGTGGCGTCCGGGTCCAGCGCCGCCAACGACTGGTCCAGGTAGGCGCTGGCGGCGCGTACCCGGCAGCTGCCGGACAGCGCCGCCACCTGCCCGGCCAGCAGCCGCAGCAGGGTGGATTTGCCGCTGCCGTTGGCCCCGACCACGCCGATGCGTGCACCACCCTGCACCACCAGATCCAGCGGCTGCCGCGTCGCCGGCGCGAACGGCAGCCGCAGCGCCTGTAGTTCAACCAGGCGCCGGCTGACCGCATCGGCCGGCGGCGGCGCGAACAGCGCCACCGGTGCGTCGGGCTGTACCTGACGCGCAGCCTCGGCGATGCGCTCCAGGCTGCGTGCCTGCGTGGCCTGATGATCGCGCACCCGCTTGCCGGCACTGTCCTGGCTGCGCTGCTTCTGCCGGCCGAGCAGGATCGGCGCCTGGTTGGCCGTGCCGGCCTGCTGCCGCCCGCGCGCACTGCGCCGCTGCTGTCGATCGTGCTGCGCCTGCCAGGCAGCGTTGTCGCGCGCGTGCTGCAGCTTGTGCTGCGCCAGTTCGGCCTGCGCGGCCTCGCGCTCGCGCGCCCGGCACTGCAGGTAGAACGCGTAGTCGCCGCCGTAGTCGCGCAGCCCGCCTGGCGACAGTTCCAGCGTGCGCTGCATGTCCTGCAGCAGCAGCGCATCGTGGCTGATCACCAGCAGGCCGCCCGGCCAGCGCTGCAGCGCCTCGCGCAGGCGCTGCCGCTGCGCCGCGTCCAGGTGCAGGGTCGGCTCGTCCAGGATCAGCGCATCGGCCTCGGCCAGCCAGGCGCCGACCAACGCCACCCGCATCGCCTCGCCGCCGCTGAGCGTGGCCGCCAGGCGGTGCGGCTCCAGCGCGCCCAGGTCGTGCGCGTGCAGTTGCGCCTGCAGGCGCTGGGCGATGTCCCAGCGTTCGCCCAGCGCGTCGAAATCCGCCACGTCGGCACTGCCGGCCTCGATCCGTGCCAGCGCCCGCAACGCCGTGCCCACGCCGGCCAGGTCGGCGACGGTAGCGTGCGGCGCCGGCGCGATCTGCTGCGGCACGTAATGCAGGCGGCCGTGGCGCACGCAGCGTCCGGCGCTGGGCGTCAGTTCGCCGGCAAGCAGGCGCGCGAACACGCTCTTGCCGACGCCGTTGCGGCCGACCAGGCCGGTGCGGCGCGCATCGAGCGCGAAGTGCAGATCGGAGAACAGGATCCTGCCGTCGGGCAGGACATGGGTCGCGCTGTCCAGCGCAAGCAGCGGATGCGTCATGGGAACCTCCATGGATGCCGGTCGTGCCCGCCGATGGCTCGGCAGGTGGGACGAAGGCCGTCGCGAAGACGGCGGCATCAATGGCGCATCGGCGTGGATCCTCGATCGGAGTGGACGCGGGACGATGCTAACGCAACGCGGCCGCGACGGGCCACGGCGCGGCGCGCTGGCTCAGGCCGCGGACAGGAACGCCGGGTGGTAGGCCACCTCGCCCATCGGCGGCAGGCGCTCGCCGAAGGCCAACGCCTGGAAGGCCTCCACCGGCGCACCCGGCAGCGTCAGCCCGGGTTCCGGATGGAAGCCGAAGCGCGCGTAGTAGACCGGGTCGCCCAGCACCACGCAGCCGGCCGCACCCAGCGCCCGCAACTGCGCCAGCGCCTCGCGCACCAGGCGCGTGCCCAGGCCCTGGCGCTGGTGGCCCGGCCCCACCGACAGCGGTCCCAGCCCGTACCAGCCGCGGCTGCCGTCGGACAGGCTCACTGGCGACACCGCGACGTGGCCGACGATGTAGCCCTCGTGCTCGATCACCAGCGACAGGGTCAGCGCGCCGTCCGCGCGCAGCCGTTCGATGATGTCCTGCTCGTCGTGGCGGCTGTGCGCGACGCGGAAGAAGGCGACCAGGGTCAGCGCCTCGATCGCCGCCGCGTCGGCCGGCCGCTCGGCGCGCAACAGCATGTCGTCGGCTGCGCTCACAGGCGCTCCAGCAGCTCGGCGAAGGCCTGCGCCGAGGTCGCCACGTGCTCGCCCAGGCGGTGCGTGTCGTCGACCAGCAGCAGCCGCGCGGCACGCGCCTGCGCCCAGGCGATCACTTCACTGGCGGGAATCAGTTCGTCGCGCCAGGCATGCACCACCGAGGTCGGCACCGGTGCCGCATCCAGCGCCGGCATGTGCCCCATCCGCGTCGGCGGCACCATCAGGAACAGGCCGCGCACCGGCACGTGCAGCGACACCTGCGCGGCGATGTAGGCGCCGAGGCTGGAACCGGCCAGCACCAGCGGCCCGCGCTGCGCCGCCGCCTGCGCCAGCTCCAGCAGGCGCTGCAGGCGCGTCGGCACGTCGCCCAGCGGGCTGATGTCGCGGCGCGCATCCAGGTCGGTGTAGTCCGGGCGCGAATGGCTCCAGCCCAGGCGTTCTGCCACCTCGGCCAGTGCGGTCACCTTGATCGCGTCCGGCCCGCTCTCGAAGCCGTGCGAGAGGATGCAGTGGCCGCGGCTCACAGCGCCACCACCGCATCGCCCAGCCGCAGCGTGCCGCCGTGCACGATGCGTGCGCACAGGCCACCGTGGCCACGCATGGCGTTGTAGCCGCCGGGCCCCAGCGCCTGCTCCATGCGCGAGCACGGGTCGCACGGCGCGATGCCTTCCAGCTCGACCTCGCCGATCCGGAAACGGCGCCCCTTCAGCGCGATCAGCGGAATGCCCGACACCACCACGTTGCGCCGCAGGGTCGCCGGCGCCACCGCCGCATGGCCGGCCAGCGCGGCGATCGCCGGCAGGTGTTCGGCCTGGATCAGGGTCACGCCGCGCTTGCCGTTGCGGCCGGCGTAGCGGTCGCCGTGCAGGCCGCCCTCGGTCTGCGCCTCAGCGGCGTCGACCTCGTGCATCGGCACGTCGCGCGCCGGGCGCAGGCCGATCCATTCCACGCGTCCGGCGCGCGGCAGTGTGGCCAGCAGGGTCGCCAGCGGGCTTTCGGAATTCAGGGTCATCGGCGAATGCTAGCATCCGCGCATGTCGCCCACCTCGCCGTTGCCGATCCACGATGCGCCCCTGCCCTACGTCGGCCTGCTGCAGGAGCGCGCGCCGGACAGCATCACGCTGGCGGTGATCCACTGCACCGAGTTGCCGGACCTGGCCAGCGCGCGCCTGTACGGCGAACGCGTGCTGTATCCGTCGGGCACCGGCAACAGCGGCCATTTCTACATCGACCGCGACGGCAGCGTGCATCGCTATGTGCCGCTGCAGCGCGTTGCGCACCACGTGCGCGGCTACAACCAGCAATCGCTGGGCATCGAACTGGTCAACCGCGGGCGCTATCCGCTGTGGCTGGATTCGCGCCACCAGGCGATGCGCGAGGACTACCCCCCGGCGCAGATCCAGGCGCTGATCCGCTTGCTGCAGCAGTTGCGCGCGGAGTTGCCGCAGCTGCGCCACATCGCCGGACACGACGCGCTGGACCGCAGCCTGGAACCGGCCAGCGACGATCCGACGCGGCAGGTGCAGCGCAAGCTGGATCCGGGCCCGCGCTTTCCCTGGCCGCAGGTGCTGGAGGCGGTGGCGCTGGCGCCGTATGCGCCGCCTGTGTGACCGCCTTGGAGGCGATGGATTGGAACGGCTGATTCGGGCCGCGATGGAGTACCAGACAGGGTCGTATTCGCACGCTCCCGCAGGAGCGGCTTCAGCCGCGACCCGGCTTCACCGGGAACGGCCCGGTCGCGGCCGAAGCCGCTCCTGCGCGATTTTCCACGCGCGCTCAGTGCGCGCCGACGTAGTTCTTCTCGCCGGCGGTCACCGCCACGTCCAGGCGATTGCCGACCGGCGCCAGCGGGCACACCACGTGCGGGGTGAACGCGCATGGCGGGTTCTGCGCCAGGTTGAAATCCAGCACGATGCGGTCGCCCTGCGGCGCCGGCACGAACAGATAACGGGCGCCGCCATAGCTCTCGCGGCCGCTGGTGCGGTCGGAGAACGGCAGGAACAGGCGCTGGCTGGCACCGTCGCGCAGGATCTGCAGCTTGTAGCGCCGCCCCCGCAGCACGAACTCGGCGCTGCCGACCAGGGCCAGCGGCTGCGGCGTGCCGATCGAGGTGAGCAGCACCATCGCCTGCGGCGCCGGCACCGGATACCAGTCGGCCACCACCCGCCACTGCGGATCGATCGGGAAGTAGTCGATGCCGCGGAAGCGCGCGCGCGCCGGCGCCTGCGGATCGCGGAAGCGCCAGCCGAACAGGTTGCCGGTGCGCACCACGTAGAACTCCTGCGCCCCCAGCGCAAGGCGGGTCTGGGTGTCGTGCGCCGCGTCGGTCTCCAGGCGGCCACCGGCGAACGGCTGGCCGTTCACCTGCACCGCCGCGTCCGCCGCGGGCTGGAACTGCACGCCCTCCTGCGGATCCACCTGCAGCATGCCCAGATGCGCCGGGCCGGCCGGCAACTGCACGTCGTTGTCGGGTGCGCTGCCGACCCGGTGCAGGCCACTGTGCAGACGCCCGGAGCCGGTGAAACTCAACCAGCCCGACGGCGCGCGCAATGTCGCCAGGCGCTGCGCACGATTGCGCTCCACCGCCTCGCGATAATGCGTGGCAGATTGCGCGCGTGGCGAGGCGTCGGCGCCATCGGCCGACGCGCGGCGGTCGCCGCAGGCGGCCAGGCCCAGCAGCATCGCCAGCCCGCAGGCCTCACGCCAGCGCATGGTGCCGCCCCTGTCGCGTGCCATCGTGCATGCGTTCCGTGTGGACCGGCGCCGGCCCTAGCCGATGGCGCGCGGCCGTGCCGGATCGGCGATCCAGCCGCTCCAGGAGCCGGCGTACACGCGCGCACCGTGCAGGCCGGCATGCTCCAGCGCCAGCAGCAGATGGCAGGCGGTGACGCCCGATCCGCACATCAACACCACCTCGCGCGGATCGCGTCCCTGCAGCAGCGGCTGCAGTTCCGCGCGCAGTTCCTGCGCCGGGCGCAGGCGGCCGTCGCGCAGGTTCTGCGCCAGCGGCCGGTTGAGCGCGCCGGGCACATGCCCGGGCAGCGGGTCGATCGGCTCCACCTCGCCACGGAAGCGTTCGCCGGGGCGCGCATCCAGCAACCAGCCCGGCGCCTCGTGCAGGCGTGCGGCGACCTCCTCAGCGGAGACGATGCGCGTCGCATCGAACGCCTGCGGATACGGCGGCAGCGGCGACGGCGCGGAGGCCGCGTCGGTTTCCGGCAGGCCGAGCCGGCGCCATTCGGCCAGGCCGCCGTCGAGCACGGCGACACGGCGATGGCCGAGCAGGCCCAGCATCCACCACAGGCGGGCAGCGGCCATGCTGCCGTCGCCGGCGTCGTACACCACCACCTGGTGCTGCGGGCCGATGCCCCACTGCCCCAGAGTGCGCGCGAACGCCGCGTCGTCCGGCAACGGATGCCGGCCCAGGCCGGGACGGCCGAGATCGGACAGATCCGCGTTCAGATCGGCGTAGACCGCGCCGGGCAGGTGCGATTGCGCATAGGCCGCGCGCGCGGCCGCCGCCGCGGCGGGATCGAGCAGCGCCGCCGGCACGAACCGCGCATCGACCAGGCGCAGCGCGGGATCGTCGAGCGCGGCGGCCAGCGTCGGCGCCTCGACCAGGGTGTGCCATGCGGGGGACGTTGCGGTCATGCGGCTTGCTCCAGTCGGCGGCGCAGGTTGAGCAGGATCGCCGCGGTCGCGCCCCAGATCCGCTGGCCGGGCCAGCCGTACTCCAGCACGACGCGCGGGCGTCCACGGTAATCGGTCTCGATGCTGCGCAGGTTGTCCGGCGCCATCAGGTAGGCCAAGGGCACTTCGAACACCTCCGCCACCTCGCCCGGATGCGGCTGCGGCACGAAGCGCGGATCGATCGCCGCGACCACCGGCATCACCCGGAAGCCGCTGATGGTGACGAACGGATCCAGGTAGCCCAATGGCTCGGCCTGCGACGCCGCCAGTGCGATCTCCTCCTCGCTCTCGCGCAGCGCAGCGGCCACCGCATCGGCGTCGCTGGCCTCGATGCGGCCACCGGGAAAACTGACCTGGCCGCCGTGGTGACGCAGGCTGTCGGTGCGCCGGGTCAACAGCACATGGGTGCCGTCGGCGCGCGGCACCAGGCCGGCCAGCACCGCCGCTTCCACCGGCGCGCCGTCCGGCAGCAGATCCTGCAGTTCGTGGTGGTTCCAGCCCGGCCCCGCCGGCGGCTGCTGCAGCGGGTGCAGTGCGCGCAGCAGGTGCGCGCGTTCGGCCAGGCGCTGCCCCGGAGACGGCGACCAGCCGCGGCCCGGCAGCACCTCGTCCATGTAGCGGCGGCGTTCGGCGTCGCTCATGACGCGCCAGCGTGCGATCTCGTCGCCGCTGCGCAGGCAGCCGGCGCAATAGCCCTGCGCATCGAGACGGCAGAGACCGATGCAGGGCGTGAGCAGGGCATGCGGAACGGGATCCATCGGATTCGACACCTTGCCAGCCTAGCGCGATTCGTCGGCGCCGTCGTTGCCTGCCCAAAAAAATTGCGCCGGCATCGCTGCCGGCGCAATCGTCGTGCACTGAACCAGCGTGCTTACTTGACGCTGACCAGCTTGATCTCGAACTGCACCGCCACGTTCGGCGGGAACGGCGTACGCGGGTCGGCACCGTAGGCCTTGTCCGGCGGCAGGGTCACTTCCCACTTGGAGCCGGCCGGCATCTGCAGCAGCGTGTCGCGCATGGCCTGCATCTCGACTTCGCTGACCTTGATCGCCGGGATCTGCTGCGCCGGACGCGCCTGCGCCGGACGCTGGCCGAACGGGTACGGACCGGCCACTTCCAGCTGCACGGTGCTGGCCTGGGTCGGCTTGGCACCCTTGCCGGCCTCGATCACGCGGTACTGCACGCCGCTGGGCAGCACCTGCACGCCAGGCTTGGCCTTGTTCTGGGCCATGAACTGGTCGCTCTTGGTCTTGTTCTCGGCAGCGGCCTTCTCGTAGTCGGCCTTGGCCTGCTGGGCGCGGGCCTGCTCGCGCTTCTGGAACGCTTCCACCGCCGGCTTCAGCTGGTCGGCGCTGACCGCCGGCTGCTTCTTGGCGTAGGCGTCCTGCAAGCCTTTCACCACCGCATTGATATCGAGCTGCTCGCCGCGGCCGGTGAGTTCGGCAAGGTTGTTGCCGTAGTCGTAGCCGAAGTAATAGCTCAGCTTGCCCTTCTCGGACGAGGTGTCCTGGGCGAACGCATTGCCGCTCAGGGCGAGGGCCGCGACAGCGACCGCAATAGAACGCAACTTCATCAAACAATTCTCCAGGGTGGTGGCACAGGGCGGCCCGTGCCGCCTGAGATGACGCGTTAGGATAGCCGCCGCGGCGCGTAACCGCTACCGACGACGCTGCTCTGACTGGTGCGGCCCGTACAGAGTTCCCATTACCTTTTTTTAACAACCAGGAATGCACATGTCCGGCACGCCGGTCCTCGCCGATACCCAGGGTGCGATCCGCATCCTCACCGTGAATCGAGCCGACAAGCTCAACGCCTTGAATCGCCAGGTTTTGCAGGCGCTGGATGCGGCCTTCGCCGCGGCCGCGGACGACCCGCAGATCCGCGTGGTGGTGCTGACCGGCGCCGGCGAGAAAGCCTTCGTGGCCGGCGCCGACATCGCCGAGATGAACGAACTGACACCGGTGCAGGGCCGCGATTTCTCGCAACTGGGCCAGCGCCTGATGCGCCGGATCGAGCGCATGCCCAAGCCGGTGCTGGCGATGGTCAACGGTTTCGCCCTCGGCGGCGGGCTGGAACTGGCGATGGCCTGCCACCTGCGCGTGGCCGCCGAAGGCGCGCGCCTGGGCCAGCCGGAGATCAATCTCGGGCTGATTCCCGGCTTCGGCGGCACCCAGCGCCTGCTGCGGCTGGTCGGCCGCGCCGCGGCGCTGGAACTGTGCCTGCTCGGCGCGCCGATCGACGCGGCGCGCGCACTGCAATTGGGCCTGGTCAATCGCGTGGTCGCCGCCGGCGAACTGCAGGCGACCACGCTGCAGTTGGCGCAGCAACTGGCCGATGCCGCGCCACTGGCGCTGCGCGGCATCCTCGACGCGATCCAGATCGGCGGTGAAAGCGCGATCGAACAGGGGCTGGAATACGAGACCGCGCAGTTCGGCCTGCTGTTCTCCAGCGAGGACATGCGCGAAGGCACCCGCGCCTTCCTGGAGCGGCGCCCGCCGCAGTTCCGCAACCGCTGAGCCCGCACACGATGTCGCACGCCCCCGCTCCCGCCACGCCGCTGCAGTTGCTGCGCTGGATCCTGGACGACGATCTGGATGCCGCGATCGACGGCGGCCTGATGGACTACCGCGGCACCGATCCGGAGGACGATCGCCTGGATCCGGCGCATCCGCAGTTGCGCGCGCAGGTGCTGGCCGCGCAGCAGCGCCTGCGCGATGCGTGGGACGCACGTGCGCGCTACCGGGCGCGCAGCGCGCGACTGGAGCGACGTGTCCATGCGCGCCAGGCGCGACGTGCGGCAGCGACACCGATCGCCTCGACGTCGACCACGGCCACACCGAGCGCGCCGGCCCTGCCGGCGGCCGCCGCGGCGATCCTGGCCCGCGCCAAGGCCAAGGCCGCGCAGCGAGGCGGCCAATGAGCGCGACCACGAGCACGGGCGCAAGCACGCCTGCACGGCGCGGACGCCTGCTGAGCAAGGACGAGATCCACGAGCTGTTCTCGCGCCTGTCCGAACTCAACCCCAGCCCGACCACCGAGCTGGAATACGACAGCCCGTTCGAACTGCTGATCGCGGTGATCCTCTCGGCGCAGGCCACCGACGTCGGCGTCAACAAGGCCACGCGGCGCCTGTATCCGGTGGCGAACACGCCGGCCGCGATCCTGGCGCTGGGCGAGGACGGCCTGAAGCGCTACATCTCCACCATCGGCCTGTTCAACGCCAAGGCCAAGAACGTCATCGCCACCTGCCGCATCCTGGTCGAGCAGCACGGCGGCGAGGTGCCGCGCTCGCGCGCTGCGCTGGAAGCGCTGCCCGGGGTCGGCCGCAAGACCGCCAACGTGGTGCTCAACACCGCCTTCGGCGAACCGACCATGGCGGTGGACACGCACATCTTCCGCGTCGCCAACCGCACCGGGCTGGCCCCGGGCAAGGACGTGCGCGCAGTCGAAGATTCGCTGCTCAAGCGCGTGCCGCCGCAGTTCCTGCACGACGCGCACCACTGGCTGATCCTGCACGGCCGCTACGTGTGCAAGGCGCGCAAGCCCGACTGTCCGCAGTGCGCGATCCGCGACCTGTGCCGGTACAGGGACAAGACGCCGGGTTGAGCGGCGTGCCGCGGCGCTGGCCGGTACAGCGCCGGGGATGTCGGCTTGGGCAACTTGCGCGGCGCATGTCGTCCGCCGCTGCGCCCGTCGCGGTTGAAACCGCTTCTACAGTTCTCCACGAGAGGCCACCTGGCCGCTGTAGCAGCGACTATCGTCCACGGTCGTCGACGCGAACCGTGAAAGGCGCCCCGGCCCGCGCCCCATCGCGCGCCTCGGCGATCGCGCCGCAAAAAAGAAAGGCGGCGCAATGCGCCGCCTTTCGTCCCACGTGCGGGAATCTCCGCGAATCAGAACGACAGGTCGCCCCAGACGCCGAATTCCTTGGTTTCCACGTCGGTCTTCTTGCTGGCGTTGTCCTGGTGCGTGTACTTGTACACGGTGGCCAGCTTCAGGTTCTTCAGCACCGGGAACTCGACGCCGACGTTCCAGTACTTGTCGGCCAGGGTCGGGTCGATGGTCTTGCTCAGGTCGGTCTTGTCGTAGCGGGCGAAGGCGTTGATGCCGCCGTCGGTCAGCGCCACGCTGCCCCACACCGACCAGCCACTGGACTTGTCGGTGGCCGGGGTCAGCACGTTGTTGAGGTTCTTGGCCTGGAAGTACTCGCCGCCCAGACGGAAGTTGGAATCGGCGTAGGCGACCATCGCGTCGGCGCGGGTGTAGTCGTGCTGCGCGTCGAGGATGTCGGTTTCCTTGCCCAGCTTGCCCGAGTAGGCGCCGACGGCGATGGCCAGGTTCTGCATCGGCATGTAGGCGACGCGGCCTTCCACGTCCATGCCCTTGCCGCGGGTCGGGTTCTTGTAGCCGGCGCCGTTGACCACCGACATCGCGTAGTTGACCTGCGAGCCCAGGTCGCCGAAGGCGTGCAGGCCCCAGTCGGAGGAGTTGGCGTACTTCAGGCGGTCGGTCAGGGTGTTCTCGACGTAGCGGTAGCCGTAGAACTTCTCGACGAACGGCACCCACGGCATGTCGGCGGCACCGATGCGCAGGGCGAAGGCGTCGTCGAACTTGCCCTGCACGTAGGCCTTCTTCACGAACAGCTGGGTGTTGGACAGCGCCGAGCTGTACTGGAAGTCGGTGGTCAGGTTGGCCGACCAGATCTCGTTGAAGCTGTGGTCGACGGTCAGGTAGAAGCGCTTGACGTCCAGACCGGTGCCGCTGGCGGCGGTCTTGGCGCCGCCGCTGGTGCGGTCGATGTTGGTCAGGTCGAAGAACATGCGGCCGCCGATCTTGTTGTCGTTGACCAGCTTGGCGAGCTTGTCGACCTTGGCGGCGCTGGCCTGCGCCGTTTCGGTCGCCTGGGCCTGCACGACATTCACTTCCGACTGCGCGTCGGACTGCGCCTGCAGGGCTTCCGACTGCGCCTGCAGCTGCTGGACCTGGGTCTGCAGCGCTTCGATCTGGGCCTGCAGCTGCTGCAGCTGGGCAGCGCTGACGGCGGGCGGGTTGCTGCTGGCCTTGGCCTTCGCCGCGAACGCCTGCGGCGCCGACGCGAGGCCGAGGCTGGCGAGGATCGCCGTGGCGAGAAGATGGGAACGCATTAGAATCTCTCCGATGGGTGGTGGCAGGGTGGTATGGGTGCGGTGCGGCCCCAGTGCGATGGCCCGACCATTTGTAAAGATTCCGTCAAAGACATGACGGTTTTGAGTCAGCTTCGTTTCGAAACGAAGGCAGCCCCGTCCGGAAAGGCTGTCACCGGACTGACATCTGATTTTCTTCAGACGTTCATGAAAAAGTCTTGGAATGCAGCCGATGCCGGCCGGGGTGCCGGCATTCCACCTATTTCAGGAGTTCTCCCGATGCGTTCCCTCAAGCTCCGACTGCTGGCAGCCGCCGCGGTCGCTACGTTTTCGCTCGCGGCGCAAGCCACCGATGTCACTGGCGCAGGCTCCAGCTTCGTCTACCCGGTGCTGTCGAAGTGGTCGGCTGCCTATGCTGAGAAAAGCGGCAACCGCGTCAACTACCAGTCGATCGGTTCCGGCGGCGGCATCGCGCAGATCCAGGCGGCCACGGTCGATTTCGGCGCCTCCGACAAGCCGCTGAGCGGCGCGGATCTGGAAAAGTTCGGCCTGGGCCAGTTCCCGGTCGTGATCGGCGGCATCGTGCCGGTGTTCAACGTGGCGGGCGTGGCCCCGGGTGCGATGAAGCTCGACGGCACCGTGCTGGCCAACATCTTCCTCGGCAAGATCACCAAGTGGAACGACCCGGCGATCGCCGCGCTGAACCCGGGTCTGACCCTGCCCGACCTGAAGATCACCATCGTGCACCGCTCCGACGGTTCGGGCACCAGCTTCAACTTCACCAACTACCTGTCCAAGGTCAGCCCGGAGTGGAAGAGCAAGGTCGGTGAAGGCACCGCCGTGCAGTGGCCGGCCGGCATCGGCGGCAAGGGCAACGAGGGCGTGGCCGCCTACGTCAAGCAGATCCGCGGCGGCATCGGCTATGTCGAGTACGCCTACGCGCTGCAGAACAAGCTCAGCTACGCCGGCATGAAGAACGCCGCCGGCCGTTTCGTGATGCCGGACGACAAGACCTTCTCCGCTGCCGCCGCCACCGCGGACTGGAAGTCGGCCAAGGACTTCAACCTGATCATGACCAACGCGCCGGGCCAGGACGCGTGGCCGATCACCGCCACCACCTGGGCCATCATGTACAAGAAGGCCAAGAAGCCGGCGTCGTCGAAGGCCGCGCTGGACTTCTTCAAGTGGTCGTTCGAGCAGGGCCAGCCGCAGGCCAAGGCGCTGGACTACGTGCCGCTGCCGGAGCCGCTGGTCAAGCAGATCGAAGCCTACTGGGCGCAGAACATGAAGTAAGCCGGCGTCTCGCCCGTCCGGCGCTCGCGCGCCGGCACGGCGATGTCCCGAAGGCGCGGACCGCAGGGTCCGCGTCTTTTTTTGTCCCCGCTGGCGGAGCCGTGCGCAGGCCCAGCGGGGGCACGCCGCCCTGCCCTGCCACGGTTCCGGAAGGCGGCGCGAGCGCCGCATCCGGTGATGGCGTCCGCCAACCAGTCCGCAAGTCATCTCGCTGTAACAAAAATATCATTTCATAGCGAGCATCCGCCGGATGTCCCGGCGCTCTTCGCTACGGAGTGACCCCCATGAAACTGCAGCCGGCGCGCATTGCCGTCCTGTCCCTCGCCCTGGCCTTCGCCGTCACCGCCTGCCAGCCCGGCAACGGCGACAAGCAGGGCGCCGCCGATGCGGCAGGTGGGACGCCCGCTGCCGCGCCGGCCGCCGGCGCCAAGACCGCGGCGGAGATTTCCGGCGCCGGTGCCTCCTTCATCTACCCGCTGATCTCCAAGTGGTCGGCCGACTACAACGCGGCCACCGGCAACAAGATCAACTACCAGTCGATCGGTTCCGGCGGCGGCATCGCCCAGATCAAGGCCGGCACGGTCGATTTCGGCTCTTCCGACAAGCCGCTGGACAGCGCCGAGCTGGCCGCGGCCGGTCTCGGCCAGTTCCCCTCGGCGATTGGGGGGGTGGTGCCGGTGGTCAACCTGGACGGCATGGACGCGGGCAAGCTGCGGCTGACCGGCCCGGTGCTGGCGGACATCTTCCTGGGCAAGATCAGCAAGTGGAACGACCCGGCGCTGACCGCGCTGAACCCGGGCGTGACCCTGCCCGACACCAAGATCAACCTGGTGCACCGCTCCGACGGCTCGGGCACCAGCTTCAACTTCACCAACTACCTGTCCAAGGTCAGCCCGGAGTGGAAGGGCAAGGTCGGCGAAGGCACCTCGGTGCAGTGGCCGGGCGGCGTCGGCGGCAAGGGCAACGAAGGCGTGGCCTCGTACGTGCAGCAGATCAAGGGCTCGATCGGCTACGTCGAACTGGCCTACGCGCTGCAGAACAAGATGCCGTACGCGTCGATGCAGAACGCCGCCGGCAACTGGGTGCAGCCCAATGCCGAGAGCTTCGCCGCGGCCGCCGCGTCGGCCGACTGGGCCAACGCCAAGGACTTCAACCTGGTCATCACCAACGCCTCGGGCGCGCAGGCGTGGCCGATCACCGCCACCAACTTCATGCTGATGCACAAGCAGGCCAAGGACCCGGCGCGCAGCAAGGCGACCCTGGACTTCTTCAAGTGGGCCTTCGAGAAGGGCCAGCCGCAGGCCGACGCCCTGCACTACGTGCCGCTGCCGCCGGAACTGGTGCAGCAGATCGAGTCCTACTGGAGCAAGGAATTCAAGTAAGCGCCACCGCGGTGCGCACTGCGCGCAGCGCGGCGGCAACCGGCGACCGGCGGTGCAGTCCAGGCGCCGCCGGTCGCCGTCTCGGCAACTTGTGATCCGGACTTTCGGGTTCCCGCCTGTGCGGGAGCGATGCAACCACCCACCGCGCGCGGTCATCCCCGCCGCGGCCACGATCGGAGCGCGCAGGCGCGTGCTCCGGCGACGACCGAGCCCATGAACAGCACTGTCCTTCCCGAAGCGATGTCGGCGCCACGCGGACGCGACCTGCGTGACGCCCGCGCCGACCGATTGTTCCGCTGGATCCTCACCGCCACCGTCGTTTTGGTACTCGTCGCCCTGGGCAGCGCTGCGCTGTCGATGCTGTGGGGCGGCCGTCATGCCCTGCAGCTGCAGGGCATGAGCTTCTTCTACTCCAGCGAGTGGAACCCGGTCGAGAACAAGTACGGCGCACTGGCGCCGATCTACGGCACCCTGGTGACTGCGTTGATCGCGATGCTGATCGCGGTGCCGGTGAGCTTCGGCATCGCCTTCTTCCTGACCGAAGTGGCGCCACGCTGGCTACGCGGCCCGGTCGGGACCGCGATCGAACTGCTGGCCGGCATCCCGTCGATCATCTACGGCATGTGGGGCCTGTTCGTGCTGATCCCGATCATGTCCGAGTACGTCACACCCTGGCTCAACGACCACCTCGGCACGTTGCCGGTGATCGGCCCGATCTTCCAGGGCCCCCCGATCGGCATCGGCCTGCTCACCGCCGGCTTCGTGCTGGCGATCATGGTGATTCCCTTCATCTCTTCGGTGATGCGCGAAGTGTTCCTGACCGTGCCGACCCGTCTCAAGGAGTCGGCCTACGCGCTCGGCTCCACGCGCTGGGAGGTGAGCTGGGACATCGTGCTGCCCTACACCCGCTCGGCGGTGATCGGCGGCATCTTCCTGGGCCTGGGCCGCGCGCTCGGCGAGACCATGGCGGTGGCCTTCGTGGTCGGCAACACGGTGCGCCTGTCGCCCTCGCTGCTGGAGCCGGGCACCACCATCGCCGCGCTGATCGCCAACGACTTCGGCGAAGCCACCGGCGATTACCGCTCGGCACTGCTGCTGCTGGGCTTCGTCCTGTTCCTGGTGACCTTCGTCGTGCTGGCGATCGCCCGCCTGATGCTGGCGCAACTGTCGCGCAAGGAGGGCAACTGAGATGGCCGCCGACATCGCACACCGCCTGTACAACCGCCGCCGCGTGGTCAACTTCGTGGCGCTCACCCTGTCCTGCCTGACCGCGCTGTTCGGGCTGGTGTTCCTGGCCTGGATCCTGTGGACCCTGCTGGCCAAGGGCATCTCCGGCATCAACCTGGACCTGTTCACGCGCATGACCCCGCCGCCCGGCGAGGACGGCGGCCTGGCCAACGCGTTCTTCGGCAGCGCGGTGATGTGCGGCCTGGCGCTGCTGATCGGCACGCCGCTGGGCGTGGCCGCCGGCACCTGGCTGGCCGAGTACGGCAACGCGCGCAAGACCGGTCAGGTGGTGCGCTTCGTCAACGACATCCTGCTGTCGGCGCCGTCGATCGTGCTCGGCCTGTTCGTCTACACCCTGTACGTGATGCAGACCGGCGGCAATTTCTCGGCGCTGGCCGGCGCGCTGTCGCTGGCCTTCATCGTGCTGCCGGTGGTGGTCCGCACCACCGACGAGATGCTGCGGCTGGTGCCGGCGCAGATGCGCGAGGCCGCGCTGTCGCTGGGCATCCCGCAATGGAAGGTGACCATCCAGGTGCTGTACCGCAGCGCCTCGGCCGGCATCGTCACCGGCGTGATGCTGGCGCTGGCGCGCATCAGCGGCGAGACCGCACCGCTGCTGTTCACCTCCTTCGGCAACCTGTACTGGAACAACAACATCCTCAAGCCGATGGCCAGCGTGCCGGTGGTGATGAACAACTTCGCCGGCAGCCCCTACCCGACCTGGCAGCAACTGGCCTGGTCCGGCGCGCTGGTGCTCACCGTCTTCGTCCTGCTGGTCAGCCTCGGCGCGCGCGCCCTGCTGGTGCGCAACAAGATCTCCAACGATTGATTCCCCTATGGACCCGGCCATGAACGATCACCACAACGCCGCCCCGATGCACCGCATCGCCATGCCCAACGGGCACACCGCGCTGGCGCCGTCGCCGGTCAAGATCGCCGCGCGCGGCTTGGACTTCTACTACGACAAGTACCACGCGCTGAAGGGCATCAACCTGGAAGTGCCGGAGAAGCGCGTCACCGCACTGATCGGCCCCTCCGGCTGCGGCAAGTCCACCCTGCTGCGCATCTTCAACCGGATCTATGCGCTGTACCCGAAGCTGGAAGCGCGCGGCGAGGTGCTGCTGGACGGCGAGAACATCCTCTCGCCGAAGTACCCGATGAACCGGCTGCGCAGCAAGGTCGGCATGGTGTTCCAGAAGCCGGTGCCGTTCCCGATGACCATCTTCGAGAACGTCGCCTACGGCATCCGCCACCACGAGAAGCTGTCCAAGGCCGACATGGCCGACCGCGTCGAGCAGGCGCTGCGCCAGGGCGCGCTGTGGGACGAGGTCAAGGACAAGCTCGGGCAGAGCGCGCTGGGCCTGTCCGGCGGCCAGCAGCAGCGCCTGTGCATCGCCCGCGCGGTGGCGCTGCGTCCGGACGTGCTGCTGCTCGACGAGCCGACCTCGGCGCTGGACCCGATCTCGACCAGCCGCATCGAGCAGCTGGTGGAAGAGCTGAAGAACGACTACACCATCGTCATCGTCACCCACAACATGCAACAGGCCGCGCGCGTGTCCGACTACACCGCCTTCATGTACCTGGGCGACCTGATCGAGCACGACCGCACCGAAATCATCTTCTCGCAGCCGAACAAGCAGCAGACCGAAGACTACATCACCGGCCGTTTCGGCTGAGCCGCTGCAGCCGCCGCTGCCTCGTCGGAGCGGCCGCGCCCGCCGCCCCACGGGCGGGCGCCCGGCGACGCCAGCACCGCACCGCCAGGCATGGCCGCGGCGACACCAACGCACCTATTGGACCTACGACATGAACACTCAGCCCAACGAGCACATCGTGAAGAGCTACGACGAAGAACAGCATCGCCTCGCCGCCGAGATCGTGCGCATGGGCGAAACCGCGGTGGCGCAGTTGGAAGCGGCGCTGGACGTGGTCGAACGCCGCGACGACAACGCCGCGCTGCGCATCGTCGTCAACGACGAAGCGATCGACGCGCTCGAGCACTCCATCAGCCACGACGTCATGCGCCTGGCGCTGCGCGGACCGATGGCGCGCGACCTGCGCGAGATCCTGGCCGGCCTGCGCATTCCCGCCGACGTCGAACGCATCGGCGACTACGCCGCCAACGTCGCCAAGCGCTCGATCGCGCTGAACATGTCCCCGCCGATGCCGCAGACCCTGGGCCTGCGCCAGCTCGGCAAGCTCGCCGCCGAACAGGTGCGCGCGGCGCTGGCCGCCTACCAGAACAACGACGCCGACGCCGCGCTGCTGGTGCGCCAGGGCGACGCGCAGCTCGATGCGCAGTACACCGCGCTGTTCCGCGAGCTGCTGACCTACATGATGGAAGACCCGCGCAACATCACCCCGTGCACGCATCTGCTGTTCATGGCCAAGAACCTGGAGCGGATCGGCGACCACGCCACCAACATCGCCGAGAACGTGTGGTTCCTGGTGCACGGCGACGAGCCGCTGCCGCCGCGCGACAAGCGCGACGAGACCAGCTCCACCAGCGGCATCTGATCCCCGGCGTGCGGACCGGCCATGCGCCGTTCCGCCGCCGCTGGCGTCCCCGGGCTCCGTGCGCAACGGAGCCTTTTTTGTCGCCACGCACCGCCGCATGCAACGCGGTGCGGCAGCGGGTAGGCTTGGCGCACTGCCGGACATCCCGACCGGCACCCGTCCATCGCCAGGAGCCTGCGCATGTCCACGTCGTCCCGTCCGTCCTCTGCCCTCGCCGGTGCGGTCCTGCTTGGCGGGATCGGCCTGTCCGCCTCCGCGCTGGCCATGACCGACCTCGCCCAGGGCTATGCGCTGGGCGCGCAGGCTGCCGTCACCCCGCCGCAAAACACCGAGGCGACCACGCCTGCAACGCCGACGCCCGCGCCGCCGGCGCAGGCCAAGCAGGCCGCCGATCCGGCCAAGGCCAGCGAAGGCGGCTGCGGTGCCAAGGCCGGCGACGGCAGCTGCGGTGCGCACGCCCCGGCGGCGCCACCGGCCAAGCCCGCGGCGGCCGGGAGCGCCGCCACGCCCCAGGCCAAGCACGACGACAAGGCCATGGCCGAAGGCAAGTGCGGCGAGGGCAAATGCGGTGGCAGCCTCTGAACCACCCCGGTACGACGCCCGGCCGCTGGCCGCGGCCAGCGCCGGTCTCGGGCTGCGCCGCGGCCTGCTGCAGGACCTGCTGCAGGCGCCGGCGGATGCGTTCGACTTCCTCGAATGCGCACCGGACAACTGGATCGGCGTCGGCGGCCGCCCCGGGGAACTGCTGCAGACGCTGAGCGCGCGGCATCCGCTCAGCTGCCACGGCCTGTCGCTGTCGCTGGGCGGTGTGGCGGCGCTGGACACCACCCTGCTGCAGCAGACCCGGCAGTTCCTCGACCGGCACCGGGTCGCGCTGTACAGCGAACACCTCAGCTACAGCGCCGACGACGGCCACCTCTACGAACTGCTGCCGCTGCCGTTCACCGACGAGGCGGTGCGCCACGTCGGCGCGCGCATCGCCCAGGTGCAGGACGCGCTGGGCCGGCGCATCGCAGTGGAAAACGTCTCCTACTACGCCGCACCTAGCCAGACGATGAGCGAAGCCGCCTTCGTGACCGCAGTGCTGGCCGAGGCCGACTGCGACCTGCTGCTGGACGTCAACAACGTGCACGTCAACGCCAGCAACCACGGCGACGACGCGCTGGCCTTCCTCGCCGCTCTGCCCAGCGCACGCATCGCCTCGTACCACGTCGCCGGCCACCGCGACGACCAAGCCAGCGGGCTGAAGATCGACACCCACGCCGCGCCGGTGGCCGACCCGGTGTGGACCCTGCTCGCCGCCGCCTACCGCCTGCACGGCGTGCGTCCCACCGTGCTTGAGCGCGACGGCCAGTTCCCGCCGCTGGGCGAGCTGCTCGACGAAGTGCAGTGCATTCGCGCCGCGCAGGCGCATGCGCAGTCGCCCGACGCATGAGCGATACCCTGCGCGCGCAGCAATTCGCGCTGACCCGGCACCTGCGCGATCCGCAGCGCTACCCGGCGCCGGCCGATATCCCGCCGCAGCGCCTGGCGGTGTACCGCGCCCTGTTCTTCGACAATCTGGCGCAGCTGCTGAGCGGCCAGTTCCCGGTGCTGCGCGCCACCCTCGGCGATGCCGACTGGACGGCGCTGCTGCGCGCGTTCTGCGCCGAACACCGCGCTCGCACGCCACTGTTCCCGCGCCTGGGCGAGGAACTGGTGGCGTTCCTGGCGCAGCGCGCGCCCGATCCGCAACGCCCCTGGATGGCCGAACTGGCTCACTACGAAACCGTGGAACTGCAGGTGCAGATCGACGATGCGGCGCTGCCGCCGCACGATCCGCGCGGCGACCTGCTCGACGGCATCCCGCTGCTGTCGCCGTGGCTACGCCTGTTGCGCTACCGCTGGCCGGTGCAGCGCATCGGCCCGGCCTGGCAGCCGGACACGGCGCCGGCGCAGCCGACCTGTCTGCTGGCGCGGCGCGAGGCCGACGGCCAGGTGCGCTTCGCCGAACTGGCGCCGCTGGCCTATGCCGTGCTGGCGGCGCTGCAGTCCGGCACGCGCAGCGGACGCGCACTGCTGCTGGATCTGGCCGCCGCGCACGGCCTTGCGCCTGCTGCCCTGCTGGACGAGGGCGCGGCCCTGCTGGAACGGCTGCGCGCGCAGGGCAGCGTGCTCGGCACACGTTTGCCCGAGTGACGCCGCGGCGGCCGGCGGCCGCGCTCTGCTAACCTTGGCGGATGAACGATTCGGTCGACAGTCCCTCGCAACCCCTGGTCATCACCCCGATGTCGCGGCGTTTCCGCGGCTATCTGCCCGTGGTGGTGGACGTGGAAACCGGCGGTTTCGACTGGAACAAGCATGCGCTGCTGGAGATCGCGGTGGTGCCGATCGAGATGGACGATTTCGGTCAGTTGTATCCCGGCGTCACCGCCAGCGCGCACGTGGTGCCGGCGCCCGGCACCCTGATCGATCCGAAGTCGCTGGAGGTCACCGGCATCGTCCTGGACCATCCGTTCCGCTTCGCCAAGCCCGAACGCGAGGCGCTGGACCATGTGTTCGCGCCGGTGCGCGCGGCGGTGAAGAAGTACGGGTGCCAGCGCGCCATCCTGGTCGGCCACAACGCCCATTTCGATCTCAACTTCCTCAACGCCACGGTCGCCCGCTGCGGCCACAAGCGCAATCCGTTCCATCCCTTCAGCGTGTTCGACACCGTCACCCTCGCCGGCATCGCCTACGGCCAGACCGTGCTGGCGCGCGCGGTGCAGGCCGCCGGCTTCGACTGGAACGCCGCCGACGCGCACAGCGCGGTCTACGACACCGAGCAGACCGCGCGCCTGTTCTGCAAGATTGCCAACGCCTGGCCGGCCCCACCGGTCGGCGCAGCGCCATAGCCGCGGCATGGATTGCAAGGCACGCGCGCGCCGCCAGCCGCTCGCATGACCCGCCACCTGCTGTTCGTCTGCAGCCGCAACCGGCTGCGCAGCCCCACCGCCGAACAGGTGTTCGCCACCTGGCCCGGCGTGGACACCGCCTCGGCCGGCGTCGACCACGACGCGGACACCCCAATCACCCCGGAACTGCTGGAGTGGGCGGACATCGTCTTCGTCATGGAACCGGCGCATCGCAACAAGCTGTCGCGGCGGTTCAAGCGCCATCTCGGCCGCGCACGCATCGTCTGCCTCGACATCCCCGACGACTACGACTACATGGATCCGGCGCTGGTGCAGCTGCTGACCGCGAAGGTGTCGCGGCACCTGCCTGCGCGCTGATCCTGTGCTCGCCCGCCGCACCCAGCGCGCAGACGCCCCCCACGAACGATCACCCTTCCAGTGAACAAGACCGACGCCCTGACCTTCCTGCGCGCGCAGCAACCGCTGCCCGACGACGACCAGCTCAGCCAGGACCTGATCGACGCCTATGACGCGGCGCGACGCCTATTCCTCGCCGCTCCGGACCACGCCGCGCTGCCGCTGTTCCTGCGCTCCTTCGGCAAGGGCGACGGCTGGGGCGTCTATCCGCTGGTCGAAGACCTGTTCCATGCCTGCAGCCGCGGCGAGGCCATCGTCGCAATCCGGGAGGCGCTGGAAGATCCCGTGCTGTCCGACGGCAGCCGCTACTGGGTCACCCAGCTGGCCGCCGCCTTCGCGGATCCGACCATGCGCACCGGGCTGGCCCTGTCGTTGCGCTCGGAATCTGCGGATACCCGCGAGGCGGCGCAGGTGGCACTGGAGAGAGTGGACGACCAGGACGCGCACTGAAACGCTCGCGTCAACGCTACACGCCGCCGCCAAGGGCAGCGCCCAACGACAGGCCGCCCGTTTTTCTCAGCCCACGCACACCCGATCGCGCCCCATGCCCTTGGCACGGTACAGCGCGCCATCGGCGCGCTCCAGCCACTGGCTCGGCGTGTCGTCCGGGCGCAGCGCGACCAGGCCGGCGCTGAAGGTGACGCGCAGCGCCGGCGCCTCGGGCGCCCACTGCAGGCGTGCATGGAACAGGTCGCGCAGGCGCGTGGCCAGGCGCTCGGCGTCGGCCAGCGGCGTGTCGCCGAGCAGTACCGCGAACTCTTCGCCACCCAGGCGCGCCGGCAGGTCGGAGGCGCGGCAGGCGCTCAGCAGCAGTTGCCCGACTTCGCGCAGCACCGCATCGCCGGTGGCATGCGAGTAGCCGTCGTTGATCTGCTTGAAGCGGTCGATGTCCATCACCAACAGGCACAGCGGCGCGCCACTGCGCTGCGCGCGTTGCATGCTGTGCACCAGCACCTCGTCGAAGTGGCGCCGGTTGGGCAACGCGGTCAGCGCATCCTCGTGCGCCAGGCGCTCGAACGCGGTAGCCTGGCGCTGCAGTTCCGCCAGCAACTGGCTCTTCTCGGCATCGGCCTGCAGCAGGCGTTCGGTCTGCAGCCGCAGCGCGCTGGTGCGCCGCGCCACCAGCCGCTCCAGGCGCAGGGCGCGACGCTTGTAGCGCGCGATCAGGTAGCGGTACAGCAGCACCAGCGCCAGCAGCAGCGCCACCGCGGCCGCCGCATGGACGCTGTGCCGCTGCCACCACAGCGGCGCCACGCTGAAGCGCCACACGGCTTCGCGGGTGCTCCAGGCGCCGTCCGGATGCGCCGCGGCCACGTGCAGGGTGTAGTCGCCCGGCGGCAGCCCGATGAACTCCACGCTGCGCTGGTTGCCGCGATCGATCCAACCGGTGTCCAGGCCGTCGAGCCGGGTGCGGTAGCGGATGCGCTCGGGCAGCAGGTAGCTGAGGCCGACATAGGACACGGTGATGCGCTTGGCGCCGGGCAGTTGCGACGTGTTCTGCCACGGGAAGGGCTGGCCATCCAGCAACACGCTCTCGATCGCCGCCGGCGGCGGCAGGCGATCGCGGAAGCGCGCCAGGCGCCGCGGATCGACCATGCTGACGCCACCGGCGGTGACCAGCCACACCGTGCCGTCGTGGCGCAGGATCATCGACGGCCCGGAGCTGCCATTGCCCTGGGCGTTGGACATGCCGTCGATCTCGTCGTAACGGCTCACCTGCAACCGCGCCTGGCGGCCGTCGGCGACCGCGTCCAGCGCCGCCGCGGTGGTCCGCAGCACGCCGCGGTTGCTGCTGATCCAGACGTTGCCGAGGCGATCGCGGACCAGTTGGAACACCGTGTCCACCGGCATGCCCTGCTCCAGCCCCACCCGCGCCAGCTGGCCGTCGCGGTCGCGGTGCAGGCCGCGGTCGGTGGAAATCCACACATCGCGGCCCAACGCCTGGAATCCGAACACGGTGCGCGCGCCGCCCAGCGGTTCCAGCGCCAGCTTCCGCACCCGGCCGTCACGCAGTACCGCCGCGCCTTCGACCGAGCCGATCCAAAGCGCGCCGTCGACGCTGGCCAGGGCGGTGATCAGGCCGCGCGGCAAGCCGGGCACGTCCGGCACCGACAGCCGGTCGCCGTCGATGCGCATCACCCCGCTGCGCGTGCCGATCCAGACCGTGCCGGCGGCATCGACGCTGAGCGCACGCACCTGCCCGCTGGGCAAGCCCTCGTTGGTTCCGTAGTGGCGCACGATGCGGCCGTCGCGCAGGCGGAACACGCCGTCGGCGTAGGTACCCATCCACAGGTCGCCGTCGCGGCCGCGCGCCAGGCTCAGGACCGATGGCGCGTCGCGCAGCGCAACCGGGGCGATGCGGCCATCCGGCGCCATCCGGTCCAGCCCGGCGGCGCTGCCGATCCACAGCGCGCCGTCCGGCGTCTCCAGCAGCGCGCGCACGTAGTCGCCACTGAGTCCGTCGCGGCGGGTGTAGCCGGCGAACAGCGTCTCGCGCAGCCGGAACAGGCCGCCATTGGCGCCGATCCAGATGCTGCCCTCGGCGTCCTGCAACAGGCTGACGATGCGCCCGTTGGGCAGCACGTCGCCCGGCAGCATGCGCTCGATGCCGTGCACACTGATCCGCAGCAGTCCCTGGTTCTCGGTGCCCAGCCAGATCGCGCCATCGCGGTCGCGCAGCATCGAGGTGAAATGGCCGTAGCCCGGCAGGTGCTGCACGAGCACCGCGTGCTCGCCCTGCAGTCGGTACAGGTTCTCGCCGGCCACCAGCCACAGCGAGCCGTCCGGTGCCCGATACGGCCAGGCCAGCCCCGGCGGCAGACCGAACGCGGCCGGCGCGCGCCGCAGCACGCCCTGCGGGTCGCGATACAGCAGGCCATCGAGACTGCCGATCCAGATCCGCCCCTGGTCGTCGGCGGCCATGTGCGGGAAGCTCGCCGCCAACGGCAGGTCGCGCGGCGCCGGCTGGTAATCGAAGCGACCGTCCGGCCACAGGCAGCCCAGGCCGTTGCCTTCGAACAGCAGCCACATGCGGCCGTCGCGGTCCTGGGTCATGGCGTGGATCAGCGCATGCGGCCAGCCCGGCGGCTGCCGCCAGAAGCGCCAGTTGCCGGCCGCATCGTGGCGGCCGAGATTGCCGCGCGAATCGCTCAGCCACAGCGCGCCGGCGCGGTCCACGTACAGCGAGCCCACGCCGTTGTCGGGCAGGCCCGGGCGGGTGCTGCGGTCGATGACGGCGAAGTCCAGGCCGTTGTAGCGCACCAACCCTTCCCAGGTGGCGAACCACAGGCGGCCGTCCGGGGTCTGCGCCAGATCGCGCAGGGAGTTGTGCGGCAGGCCGTTGCGCGAGGTCCAGGAATCGATCGCGTAGTCGCGTAGCGGCGGCACCCCGTCTGCGCCACCATCGGCGGCCACGGCGCGCCACGCCACGCCCAATGCCAGCAGCAAGAACAGCAGCACCGGCCACGCGCGCCCGCGGTCGCGTGCTGTCTCCCCCCTCCCCCTGGCGACGCTCACTGTCCCGACCCGATCCGACGCAGGCGGGGCGCGACAGGACCCTGGCGCGGGGGTCCAGCGTCAAGGGGACGGGGGCGACACAGACTCATTACCGGAGCGGAACACGGGACGAGCGCCCATGGTAGGCAAAAAAGCGTCGCTGCGGGTGGAGGCCGTAGCAGGCTGCGGGAAAAGGACGTGTGAAGATTGCGCGGCGGTTAAGCCGGAGCGGCCTTCGCAGAGCGCAGCAGCAACAACATCCCATCGCAGCACGCTCCCTTCTCCCCCGGGAGAAGGTGCCCCGCAGGGGCGGATAAGGGGACGGGCGAAGCCTGGGAAGACATCGATCGCAGCGGCGACAAGCGCGCGGGCGCAGCCTGGTGTCGTTCTGATGCGCGACGGCTTCGCCCCGTACCCTCACCCCAACCCCTCTCCCGGCGGGAGAGGGGCTTCAGGCGCAGCGCGCTCCCTTCTCCCGCCGGGAGAAGGTGCCCCGCAGGGGCGGATGAGGGTACGGGCGAAGCCTGGAAAAACATCGATCGCAGCGGCGGACAAGCGCTCGGGCGAAGCCTGGTGTCGTCCTGATGCGCGAAGGCTTCGCCCCGTACCCTCACCCCAACCCCTCTCCCGAGGGGAGAGAGGCTCCAGGCGCCACGCGCTCCCCTTCTCCCACCGGGAGAAGGTGCCCCGCAGGGGCAGATGAGGGGACGGGCGCAGCCTGGGAAGACATCGATCGCAGCGGCGACAAGGGGCGAGAGAAGCCTGGTGTCGTCCTGATGCGCGAAGGCTCCGCCCCGCACCCTCACCCCTCTCCCGAGGGGAGAGGGGCTCCAGGCGCCACGCGCTCCCCTTCTCCCGCCGGGAGAAGGTGCCCCGAAGGGGCGGATGAGGGGACGGGCGAAGCCTGGGAAGACATCGATCGCAGCGGCGACAAGGGGGCGAGCGAAGCCTGGTGTCGTTCTGATGCGCGATGGCTCCGCCCCGCACCCTCACCCCAACCCCTCTCCCGAGGGGAGAGGGGCTTCAGGCGCCACGCGCTCCCCTTCTCCCATCGGGAGAAGGTGCCCCGAAGGGACGGATGAGGGTACGGGCGAAGCCTGGGGAGACATCGATCGCGGCGGCGACAAGCGTGCGGGCGAAGCCTGGTGTCGTTCTGATGCGCGAAGGCTTCGCCCCGCACCCTCACCCCAACCCCTCTCCCGGGGGGAGAGGGGCTTACGTTGCTCCCGACGATGACGGAGCAGTGCCGACGTCGCCGGATGGGGGCGGCACCGCGCGCTCAGCCCAGGCGCTGTCGCACCGCCTCGAACAGGGTCACGCCGGCGGCAACCGAGACGTTGAGGCTCTCGATCTCGCCCGGCATCGGGATCCGCACCAGGCCGTCGCAATGCTCGCGGGTCAGCCGGCGCAGGCCGTCGGACTCGCCGCCCAGCACCAGCGCCACGTTGCCGCGCAGGTCCTGCGCGTACAGCGAGGTCTCGGCCTCGCCGGCCAGGCCGTAGATCCACACGCCCTGCTTCTGCAGCTCGCGCAGGCAGCGCGCCAGGTTGGTCACCGCCACGATCGGCAGGCGGTCGGCGGCGCCGGCCGAGGTCTTGCGCACGGTGGCGTTGACCGGCGCCGATTTGTCCTTGGGAATCACCACCGCGGTCACCCCGGCCGCGGCGGCACTGCGCAGGCAGGCGCCGAGGTTGTGCGGATCCTGCACGCCGTCGAGCACCAGCAGCAGCGCGCGGCCTTCGGCGGCGCTGACCAGGCCTTCCAGCTCGCTCTCGGCCCAGGTCCGCGCCGCGGCATAACGCGCGGCCACGCCCTGGTGCCGCACCGAGCCGCCGACGCCGTCCAGCGCCTGCGTGTTCACCCGCCGCACGTCGATGCCCTTGCGCCGCGCGTTCTCCTCGATCTCCTGCAGACGCGGATTCTTGCTGCCCGCTTCCACCAGCACCTCGCGCACGTTGTCCGCGTCGTTCTCGATCGACGAGGCCACGGCATTGACGCCGACGATCCACTGGTTCTGCTTGCTCATGAGGCGGGACTACGCGTAAGGAAAGCGGGCATGGTAGGGGTTGTGGCCGCTGGCGTCATGCCTGGGGGCCGGGATTGGGGATTCGGGATTGGAGATTGGTAGAAGCGGCTTGGCCGTGACGTCGCACTTTCCTGCGACGCCCGGGGCCTGCGTGTCGCGACAGCAAGACCAACGACGCAGCGCCATCCAGACAAGGCGCGGCGCAGCCTTGTGGGAGGGACTTCAGTCCCGACGCGATGACGTCGGGAACACCGGCCAGCTGCCTGGCGCGACCGATTCCCGAGGTCGCCAGCGATCTCCCGACAACGCGCCGCGCGAGGTCGGCACTGTCAGTCACGGCTCAAGCCGGCCAGCGCTCGGTGTCGTGGTCCGGATGCTGGCGCGAGACGATATCGGCCAGAAAGGGCGCGGCGACCAGATCGCCCTCGGTGCGGACCGCCGACAGGCGATGCAGGGCGTCGACGAATGGCAGCTTCGCCTCGACGCCATACTGGATGGTCGGCGGCAAGGCCTCCGGATGGTCGAAAGCGCCGGCCGCGATGGCGACACCATCCGGGGCCTCGTAGGTCAGAGGCGTGCCGCAGTCGGCGCAGAAGCCGCGCTGCACCAGGTTGGACGAGGCGAAGCGCCTGGGCGCGCCGCGGGTCCAGGTCAGGTCCGCACCGCGGGTGGAGACCAGCGGCGCGTAGTAGGCGCCGAACGCCTTCTGGCACATCCGGCAATGGCAGATCGAGGCGTCGTGCAGCCGCCCGCGCACGCGGAAACGCACCGCACCGCACTGGCAACCGCCGCTGTACTCCTGCTCCATATCCGCTCTCCGCTGCGAACCGCATCGCGCGGGTGGCTCCCGCACGACGCACGGGAAGCGCGATCGCGGCGGCCGCCGTTCGGTCGCCGCGACGCTGCGCCGTCAGTACTTCTTTTTCTTGCGCTTGGCCGGCTGCCCACGCGGCGGCGGCGGCGGCACCTCGTCGTGTGCCGATTCGCCTTCTTCGACCAGGCGGAAGTCGATCTTGCGCTCTTCCATGCTCGCCTTCAGCACCAGGATGCGTACGCGGTCGCCAAGGCGGAACTCGCGCCCGCGGCGCTCGCCGGTCAGGGTCTTGCGGGTGGCGTCGAAGTGGTAATAGTCCTGCGGCAACTGGGTCACGTGGATCAGGCCGTTGACCTTGGACTGGTCCAGCTCGACGAACAGGCCGAAGCTGGTGACGCCGCTGACCACGCCGTCGAACTGCCCGCCGACGTGCTTCTCCATCCATGCGGCGCGGTAGCGCTCGTCGACCTCGCGCTCGGCCTCGTCGGCGCGGCGCTCGCGCTCGGAGCACTGCAGCGCCAGCGCCGCCATCGCGCGCGGCGCGTACAGGTACTTGTCCGGCGCGCCGCGGGTCAGCGCGTACTTGATCGCGCGGTGCACCAGCAGGTCCGGATAGCGGCGGATCGGCGAGGTGAAGTGCGCGTACGCCTCCAGCGCCAGGCCGAAGTGGCCGGCGTTGTCGGGCGAGTACACCGCCATGCTCTGGCTGCGCAGCAGCACCGATTCCAGCAGCGCCGCGTCCGGGCGCTCGCGCACCTTCTTCAGCAGCTTGGTGTAGTCGCCCGGCACCACCTTGCTCCACGCCGGCAGGCTCAGCTTGAATTCCTTGAGGAACTCCAGCAGGTCGGCGTACTTGGATTCCGGCGGGCGCTCGTGCACGCGGAACGGCGCCGGAATGTGCGTTTCCAGCAGGTAGCGCGCCGCGGCCACGTTGGCGGCGATCATGCATTCCTCGATCAGCTTGTGCGCGTCGTTGCGCACCAGCATGCCGGCCTGGGTCACCTCGCCGGTGTTGTCGAGCACGAAGCGCACTTCCGCGGTCTCGAACTCGATCGCGCCGCGGCGCGCGCGCGCCTTGGCCAGGATCTGGTACAGCTGATGCAGCCGCTCCAGCTGCGGCAGCACCGCCGCCACATCCTTGCGCACCTGCTCGTCTTTTTCGCCGACCGCCTGCCACACCTGTTCGTAGGTGAGCCGCGCGTGCGAGTTCATCACCGCCTCGTAGAAGCGCGCACCGGCCACCTCGCCCTGGCGGTCGATCTGCATGTCGCAGACGAAGCACATGCGGTCGACCTTGGGGTTGAGCGAGCAGATGCCGTTGGACAGCGTCTCCGGCAGCATCGGCACCACGAAACCGGGGAAATACACCGAGGTCGCGCGCTTGACCGCCTCGGTGTCCAGCGGCGTGCCCGGACGCACGTAGTGCGAGACGTCGGCGATCGCCACCACCAAGCGGAACCCGTCGGCGTTGGACTCGCAGAACACCGCGTCGTCGAAGTCCTTGGCGTCGGCGCCGTCGATGGTCACCAGCGGCGTCTGCCGCAGGTCCACGCGGCCCTTGATCGCCGCCGGCTCCACCGTCAGCGGCACCGCCGCGGCTTCGTCCAGCACCTCTTGCGGGAACTCGTAGGGCAGCTCGTGGCCGTGGATCGCCGCTTCCACCAGCAGCGACGGGGTCAGCTTGTCGCCCAGCACGGCGATGATCTTGCCGATCGGCGGGCGCCGCGCGTCCGGCGCGGAGGTGAGTTCGCACACCACCAGTTGCCCGTCGCGGGCCTCGCCGACGGCATCGGCGGGGATCTGCACGTTGCGCTGGATGCGCTTGTCGTCGGGCACCACGAAGGCGATGCCGGCTTCCAGGCTGAAGCGGCCGATCAGGCGGGTCAGGCCGCGCTCGAGCACGCGCGCGATGCTGCCTTCGCGACGACCGCGGCGGTCGATGCCGGTGACGTTGGCCAGGGCGCGGTCGCCGTGCAGCACCTTGCGCATTTCGTACGGTGGCAGGAACAGGTCGTCGCCGCCCTCGTCCGGGCGCAGGAAGCCGAATCCGTCCGGATTGGCGATCACCACACCGGGGATCAGGTTGGTCTGCTGCAGCGGCGCGTAGCCGCCGCGGCGGTTCTGCACGACCTGGGCTTCGCGCAGCATCGCACCCAGGCGCTTGCTCAGCGCTTCCTTGCGCGTCGGCTCGGTCAGACCGAGCTGTTCGGCCAGTTCGTCCAGGGTCTGCGGACCGTCGCAGCGTTCGAGCAGTTGCAGGATCGCCTCGCGGCTGGCGATCGGCTGCGCGTAGCGCTCGGCCTCGCGTGCGGCATAGGGGTCGTGGATCGGCGCGGCAGTGTCGGGCGCGGCCGCCGGCGGCGGCGACGGAGGGTGCAGCGGTTGCAGCGGCGGCTTGGGGCCACGGCGCAGGAAGCTGGGCATCCAGGCGGGCAGACGCGATTTCTTCGGCGTATCGGAGGTGGGCGCGTCGCCGGACGCGGATTTGCCGGGCTTGCCGGACTTGCTTTTGCGAGTTGTCATCCGCGCATGGTACTCCCATGCAGGTGGCCGTCACCCGAACCGGGCGGCGCGCCGCGGCGAACGTGCGCCCCAGAAACGACGAAGCCCGCGTCAGCGGGCCGGTCGGTGCGAGAGTTCAGCGCTCTCGCGATCTTGCATGTGGTGCCCAGGAGAGGACTCGAACCTCCACGGTTTTACCCGCTAGTACCTGAAACTAGTGCGTCTACCAATTCCGCCACCTGGGCGCTGAAGGCCGCGAATTCTGCGGTGCCGCCGCGACCTTGTCAACGCCTATTTTTGCGCCGCTCTCGATTGCCGGCATCGATGACGCGATCCGACCGCGGCACGCAGCGGTGCCGCGCACATCCCAACCGCCGCGCGGCTGTGCACGCGCGCACGCTTCGGCGGTGCGCGGATTCGGCGGAAAACCGCATGCGCGATGCCGATTCCGACACAGCGCCGTCACAAGCGGACCCGCTTCGAAGATCCGGCGTGACGGCAGCGGAAGTTCGCGATTTTGTCGGTTGACCCGGATCGGCGCCCCGCTAGCTTGCATCCGGCAATCCGTCGCCCTCCCCCACGCTCCGGAGCCTCCCCCATGCACAGCCTGTCCGCTTCCCTGCTCGCCGCCGCCCTGTTCGCCAGCGCCACCAGCGCCTCCGCCGCAGGCGCCGACGACGCCACGCTCAATTCCCTCACCGAGATCCAGCGCGCCCTGGACAGCGGCGCCTCGGTCGCCGTGGCGATCGACCTGAGCCAGTGCACGCCCACCTCCGGCGGCGCCACGCCCAGCCAGACCCGTGGCGGCCTGCGCATCGGCGCCTACCGCGTCACCGCCGACGGCACCCTGTCCTTCGCCGACGAGCACGTGACCGTCGGCCGCGACGGCAAGCCGATCCAGCAGTTCCTGCGCTACCAGGTGCATCCGGACAACAGCATCGACTTCACCATGTTCGTGTTCGCCTTGCCCAGCTACCAGCAGACCGGCAGCACCCTCGGCTACCGCTGCGCGATCAACCAGGGCCTGCGCTTCAACGTCGGCTACTGAGGTCGCCACCGACGCGTCCGCGACGGCGCTGCACTGCCGCCGTCGCGAAACGCTTGACAGCGCCCGCCGCCGCACGCAAAATTCTCGTTCTGAGTTGCCCAGGTGGCGGAATTGGTAGACGCACTAGTTTCAGGTACTAGCGGGTAAAACCGTGGAGGTTCGAGTCCTCTCCTGGGCACCACGACCGACAGGTCGAGCAAGATCTCAAAACCCGCTTCGGCGGGTTTTTTGTTGGCTGCGCGCAGGCCGCGGCGCTCAGCGCTGCGGCGGACGCAACGGACCGATGTCCACGCGCACGCCCTTCACCCACACCGCCACCTTGTAGGCACGGTAGCCCGGGTTGTGGCGTTCGGCCGCACGCGCGGCCAGGTAGGCATTGGCGGCATGCACCAGCACCTGCAAGGACGGCTCCAGTTGCGCGACGCGCCGGAGTCTCACTTCGTAGGTGGCCATGCGCCCTCCCCCACGTACCGGCAGGCGCCGCGTCGTGCCGCGATCGGCCAATGCATGGCGGCGGCGCACCGCGGCGCCGACACCCTCGTGTCCACAACATCCATGTCCTGCATGCGCATCCTCGCGCGTCCGTGCATTCCGCACCGCACGAGTATTGAATCTCCGAACAATTGGAGTCAAGCGTGACTGTACGACAAGCCGGCGGATGCTCCATATCTTGGTAGGCCCGCCGTCCCCCAAGGCCCACCGCGATGAATAGCTTCGGCGAGCGTTTGCGCGAAGCCAGAAAAGCCGCCGGGCTCACCCAGGAGCAGTTGGGCTTCGCGCTGGACGTCACCAAGTCCTCGGTGTCGGCCTGGGAGAACGACCGCGAAACGCCGAGCTTCCGCCTGTTGCCGACGCTGCGCAGCGTGCTGAACCGCTCGCTCGACGAACTGGTGTGCGGCGTCGGTCCCGGCAAGCGTGTGCAGGACCTGCCCGCCGACTATCCGTTGCTGGCACAGGACGCGCAGGAGCGCGCCCTGCTCGCGCGCTATCGCAACGCCTCGGTGCGGCGCCGCGAAGCCGTGCTGGAATTGCTCAAGCCGGACAACGGCTGAGTCACACTGGCGGCGCGTGTGGCGTTCGGGCATCGCCAGTAACGACGGAATGCCATTCGCAGCAGCGGCTTCAGCCGCGACCAAACCCTACCGGCATGCCCGTCGCGGCTGAAGCCGGTCTTACGAGGACGACCACGCTTCCCGCTGAGTCGCGGCACGCGTGATGTTCGAGACGCTCTTCAGCCGCCGACGCCGAGCGTGCGCAGCGCCTCGCCCCAGATCGCGTAGCCCGCTTCGCTGGGATGGGTGCCATCGGGCATCAGCGCCGCCGGCAGCGTGCCGTCCGGCTGCAGGAAGCGCGCGCCGATGTCGAGCCAGCGCACCTGCGGGTCGTGGGCGAAGCGCGCGGCCAGCAGGCGGTTGGTCTCCAGGATCGGCGCACGCTGCGGCGCATCGGCGGCGAAGCCGCGCGGGAAGATTCCCATCAGCACGATCCGGCTGCGCGGCAGGCGCCGCCGGATCTCGGCGACCACCGCCGCCACGCCGTCGGCGGTCTCCTGCGGCGTGTTGGTGCGCGCATGCTCGGTGCCGGCGAGGTTGTTGGTGCCGAGGTTGATCACCACCCAGCGCGGCGCCAGACCGTCGACCTCGCCCTGGCGCAGCCGCCACAGCACGTTCTGGGTGCGGTCCCAGCCGAAGCCCAGGTTCAGCACCCGCGCGTCGCCGAAGGTGCGCTGCCAGGCCTGCGCGCCATTCACCCGGATCGCCTGTGGCGCGCCCGCCCAGAAATGGGTGATCGAGTCGCCGAGCATCACCACCTGCGGCTGCAACTGCCGCGCGGCGTCCAGCGCGGCATGGTGGCGGCCGTACCAGTCGTAGGAATCCTGCTCCAGCCAGGGCACCGCGATGCGCGCGGTGTCGACGTCGGTCATTGCGTCCAGCGCCACCCGCGGCGCCTCGTCGAGCAGCCGCGCCAGGGTCGGCTCGATGGCCTCGGCCATGCGCCGCTGCCCACGCGTGTCCGGATGCAGCGCGCCACTGCCGGGACGCTGCCGCGGATCGTAGAACAGGCTCGGGTCCAGCGTGCCGTCGACGCGCTGGAACACGGTGCCGATGTCCAGGTAGGCCACACGCGGATTGTCGCCGTAGCGCACCGCCAGTGCGCGATTGACCTCGGCATCGCGTGCGCTCTTCTGCGCCGAAAGCGCACTGGGCAGCAGGCCCAGCAACAGGATGCGCGTGTGCGGCAGGCGCTGCTCCAGCGTGGCGACCACCGCGTCGATGCCGCGCACCGTGTCCGCCGCGCCCTGCCCCTCGTGGCCGGTGTTGTTGGTGCCGATCAGCAGGACCGCGACCTTGGGCCGCAGGCCGTCGACCTCGCCGTGCTGCAGGCGCCACAGCACGTGTTCGGTGGCGTCGCCGCTGAAGCCGAGGTTGAGCGCGCCGCGGCTGCCGTAGAAGGTCTGCCAGGTCGACTGGAAGTCTTCGTCCGGTGCCTGCGCCTTCTCGTAATTCTGGGTGATCGAATCGCCGATCAGCAGCAGCGGCGCATCCGGGTGCGCACGCACCTGCGCCAGCACCTGCTGGTGGCGCTCGGCCCACCAGGCCTCATGCAGGCGGTCGGCCGGGGTCACCGGCACCGGCGAGGCCGCCGGCGGCGGCGCGGCCTGCGCATGGTCCGGGTGCGCACCAAGACATAGCAGTACGAGGACGGCCGCGCGCGGAAGCGATGCGGCGAAGCGGGCGCCGAAGGCGCGAAGAAAGCGCTGCATGTGCGGGGCTGCCGAAGCCTGCGAAGAGCCGCATTCTGGTGCGCAAGCCGCGGCAGCGGCAAGTGTCCCCGCGCCCGAGCGCGACGCCGGGCATGCATGTCACTTGGCATGCCCTGGTGTGGCGCGCCGGACGGCACGCCATCAGGCAATGGCGTGCAAGCGCCGCTATCGCACCACCATTGCAGCGGCATGGAACGGCACGGGTCGTGGTGCCGTCCGTGCCGCCGTCGAGGCTCAGTGGCCGCCAGCCGCCGCCGCGCCACCACCACCGCCGAACGGCGGCTTGGCCAGCCACAGGAAGAAGATGATCCCGAGGAAGGTCCAGCCCAGCAGGTAGAAGATGTCGTTGAAGCCCATCTGCGAGGCCTGGTGGTTGATGGTGTTGTTGAGCAGCGCCGCGCCGTTCTGCAGGCTGCCGTTGCCCATCATCTGCACCTGTTCCTGCATGCCCGGCGTGTAGGTGGAGATGTGTTCGGTCAGGTGCGCATGGTGCAGCTGCGTGCGCTTGGCCCACAGGTAGGTGGTCAGCGAGGCGGCGAAGCTGCCGCCCAGCGTGCGCAGGAACGTGGCCAGGCCGGAACCGGCGGCGATCTCGCGCCCGTCCAGGTCCGACAGCAGGATCTGCAGCACCGGCATGAAGAACAGCGCCACGCCCACGCCCATCAGCAACTGCACCCCGGCCACGTGCGGGAAATCCACCTGCAGGTTGAAGTCCGAGCGCATGAAGCTGGTGGTGGCCATGAAGATGAAGGCGATGCTGGCCAGCAGCCGCAGGTCGAAGCGCGAGGCGTACTTGCCGACGAACGGGGTCATGATCACCGGCAGGATGCCGATCGGCGCGGTGGCCAGGCCGGCCCAGATCGCGGTGTAGCCCATGTCGCGCTGCAGCCACTGCGGGATCAGCAGCGACACGCTGAAGAACGCCGCATAGGCGACGATCAGCGCCATGGTGCCGGCGCGGAAGTTGCGGTGGCGGAACAGCCGCAGGTCGACGATCGGATCCTTGTCGGTCAGCTCCCAGATCAGGAACACCGCCAGCGCCACCGCCGAGATCGCGGCCAGCACGACGATCTTGGTCGAACTGAACCAGTCCTCGTCGTTGCCCAGGTCCAGCACCACCTGCAGGCAGCCGACGCCGATGATCAGGGTGATCAGGCCGACGTAGTCCATGCGCGGGCGCTCGATCGGCTCGGGACGGTCGCGCAGCTGCGAGCCGACCACGGTCGCGGCGATGATGCCCAGCGGCACGTTGATCAGGAAGATCCATTCCCAGCTGTAGTTGTCGGTGATCCAGCCGCCGAGGATCGGCCCGGCGATGGGCGCGACCACGGTGATCATCGCCAGCAAGGCCAGCGCCTGGCCGCGTTTCTCGCGCGGGTAGATCGACACCAGCAGGCTCTGGGTGATCGGGTACATCGGGCCGCAGACGAAACCCTGCAGCGCGCGCGATACCACCAGCATGCCCATGCTCTGGGCCAGGCCGCACAGCAGCGAGGCCGCGGTGAAGGCCAGCGTGGCCCACACGAACAGCTTGGTCTCGCCGAAACGGCGGCTGAGGAAGCCGGTCAGCGGCAGCGCGATGGCGTTGCTGACCGCGAACGAGGTGATGACCCAGGTCGCCTGCTGCGAACTGGCGCCGAGGTTGCCGGCGATGGTGGGCAGCGAGACGTTGGCGATGGTGGTGTCGAGCACCTGCATGAACGAGGCCATCGCCAGGCCCACCGTGCACAACGCCACACTGGCCGGGCGGAACCCGGCGGCCGGTGCGCCCGGAACCCCGGGCGCGGCGGGAGCGGCAGCTTGGTTGGACATGACCGGGCTCAGTTCGCCTTGGCGGCGTCGGGCAGGTTGGCGTGGATGATCTGCTTCACGGCCGCATCGGCCTGCTGCAGCTGCTGCGCATACACATCGGTATCCAGCAGCGTGCCGCTGGCCGGCTTGGTCGGCAGCACCGCGCCGTTCTGGTCATGCAGGTTGACGTCGGCCTTCATCGACAGGCCGATGCGCAGCGGATGCTGCTCCAGCTGCTTGGCGTCGATGGCGATGCGCACCGGCACGCGCTGCACGATCTTGATCCAGTTGCCGCTGGCGTTCTGCGCCGGCAGCAGCGAGAACGCACTGCCGGTGCCGATGCCCAGGCTCTGCACGGTGCCGTGGTAGGTCACCGCGCTGCCGTACACGTCCGACTCCAGTTCCACCGGCTGGCCCAGGCGCATGTGCTTGAGCTGGGTTTCCTTGAAGTTGGCGTCCACCCACACCTGGTTCAGCGGCACCACCGCCATCAGCGCGGTGCCGGGCTGCACGCGCTGACCGACCTGCACCGAGCGCCGCGCCACGTAACCGGCCACCGGCGCGACGATGGCGCTGCGGGCGTTGTTGAGGAAGGCCTGGCGCACCTGCGCGGCGGCGCCCTGCACGTCTGGCTGGTCGGCCACGCCGTTCTCGTCGATCAACGCGCGGTTGCGCGCCAGGGTCTCGCGCGAGCCGCTGACCGCGGCCTCGGCGGCGGCCAGCTGATCGCGGGCATGCGCCAGCTCTTCGGCAGAGATCGCACCGGTGGCGACCAGGCTGGCGCGGCGGGCGACGTCGGCGCGGGCGCGCTGCAGGGTCACCTGCTGCGCGGACAGTTCGGCCTGGGCGCCCTCGACCGAGCGGTACAGACCGCGCACCTGGCGCACGGTCCGCGCCAGGTTGGCCTCGGCCTGCTGCAGGGCGACCTCGGTGTCGGCCGGATCGAGCTTGACCAGCGGCTGGCCGCGCTCCACGCGCATGCCGTCGTCGGCGTCGATGCGCACCACGGTGCCGGCCACCATCGGGGTGATCTGCACCAGGTTGCCCTGCACGTAGGCGTCGTCGGTGTCCTCGTGCCAGCGGCCGACCAGGAAATACCAGATCGCCAGCGCGATCAGCACCAGCACCACTACCACGGCCAGGCCGCGCAGCAGCTTGCCGCGCCGGCTGGGGGCGGGAGCGGAGGAAGCGGGGGTCGTTGTCTGATTCATTGCAGCGATCTCAGGAATGCGAAGGTGCGGAAGAAGAAGAGCTCGGCGCATCGGCGGCGAAGGTGGCGTCGTAGCCGCCGCCCAGCGCCTGATTCAGGCGCACCGAGACCAGGATCTGATTGGATTGCAGCGACGCCAGGCGCTGCTGCGCGTCCAGCAACTGCTGTTGCGCGCTGAGCACGTCCAGGTAGTTGCCGATGCCGGCGCGGTAGCGCTGCTGCGACAGGTCGAAGGCGGCCTGCGCCGTCTCCAGCGCCTGCGCCTGCTGCTGCGCCTGCTCGGCCAGCGAACGCGCGGCGTTGACCTGGTCGGCCACCTCGCGCAGCGCCGCCACCAGGGTCTGGTTGTAGTTGGCCACCGCCAGGTCGTACTGCGCATCGCGCTCGGCCAACTGGCTGCGCAGCCGCCCGCTGTCGAACAGCGGCAGGCTCACGCCGGGGCTGAGCAGGCCCAGCACCGACGAACTCTTGAACAGGTCGCCCGGATTGGTGGCGGCGACGCCGCCCAGCAGGGTCAGATTGATGCTGGGATAGAACTGCGCCTTGGCCGCATGGATGCCCTGCGAGGCGGCTTCCACGCGCCAGCGCGCGGCGACCACGTCGGGCCGGCGGCCGAGCAGGTCGCTGGGCAGCACCGACGGCACCCGCGCGGCCTGCGGGTCGAGCAGGCGCGGGCGCTCGATCTGCAGCCCGCGATCCGGGCCGCGGCCGAGCAAGGCCGCCAGGGCGGTGCGCGCTTCGTCGATCTGCTGCTGCGCCGCCGCCTGCTGCTGGCGCGCCGCCGGCACCCGCGCCTCGGCCTGGCGCAGTTGCAGGTTGTTGTCGATGCCGGCATCGCGGCGCTGCCGCACCAGCTTCAGGCTGTTCTCCGAGCGCGCCAGTTCGGCGCCGGCCAGGTCGTACAGATGCCAGGCGTAACCCAGTTGCGCATAGGCCCGGGCGACGCCGGCCGACAGGTCCAGGCGCGCGGCCTGCGCGTCGACCTCGGCCGCATGCGCCTGGTCCACTGCCGCCTCCCATGAGGCGCGCTTGCCGCCCCACAGGTCGAAGCCGTAGCTGAAGTTCAGCAGCGCCTGCTCGTTGTGGATGTACTTGCCGCCGATCTCGTCGCCGGCCAGGCCCTTGGGCAGTTGCAGGCCGGTGTAGCCGGCCGACAGCGACAGCTTGGCGCCGCGGTCGGCATCGGCCGCGCCGGCCTGCGCCTGCGCCAGGCGCAGGCGAGCATCGGCCGCGTCCAGACTGGGCGTGCCCTGCAGGGCCTCGGCGATCAGCGCGTCGAGCTGCGGATCGCCCAGCGCCTTCCACCAGTCCTGCTGCGGCCACGGCGCCGGCGCCAGCGCGTCGGCGGCCAGGGTCTTGCCGATGTGCAGCTGGCGGTCGGCATCGAGCCGGCGCCCCTGCGGTTCCAGGCCACGGCTGCTGGCGCAGGCCGCCAGTGCCAGGGTGAGGGCCGCGACCGCGAACGGGCGCAGGCGGGAGGGAGAAGAAGACAGAGTCATGTGGGCGGGTTCAGGGCGAATTGAGGGAATCGCGGACGCGGACCAACAGCGAAAACAAGTGCTCGCGCTCGTCGGCGGACAGATCGCGCAAGGCATCGGCGATGACGTCGTCGCCGCGCTGCTTGAGCTGCTGCCACAGCGCCTGGCCTTCGTCGGTCAGCACCAGGCGCAACGCGCGGCGGTCCTGCGCGTGCGCCTCGCGGCGCACCCAGCCCAGGTCTTCCAGCTTGTCCAGCAGGCGCGTCACCGCGCTGGGGTTCTGGTCGATGGCCTGGGCCAGTTCGTTGGCGGTGCACGGCGCCATGTGGGCCAGGGCCTTCATGCCGATGTAGTGGCTGAAGCCCAGGTCCGGCTCCAGCCCGGCCATGGCCCGGTCGAGGCGGCGCATCAGGCCGTCACGCACCTGGCGCAGCAACAGGCCGAACGAGGGCTGGCCAGGAAAGGAGGGAGCGCAGTTCATGGGCGCCTATTATTTTCATTTAGAAATATATGTCAAGAAAATATCCCCAAGGAAACTAGATGCTGCGTTGCAGCGGAGGAACGCTGACGGCGAGCGCACTGTAGCGGCGCGCGTCCATGGCTCGGTATTACAATCCGGACAATGGATATCGAAATCGCGCCAACCCAGCCGGCCGACGCTCCGGCCAGCATCGGCTCCGACAGCGCGCTGGACCCGCGCGCCATGGAGTGGTTCGAGCGCGCCGATGGCCCGCCCGCGCTGGCCTTCATCGCGCATTCGCCGGTGTCGCTACGGCGCGAGGTGGACTGGCACCGCCACGTGCGCGGGCAATTGATCTATGTGGAGGACGGCGTGCTGAGCACCCGCACCGCGCACGGCCAGTGGTCGCTGCCGCCGGGCTGTGCCGGCTGGATGCCGCCGCAGGAACTGCACACGGTGCAGGTGTCCGGGCGGGTGCGCAGCTACCTGGTGCTGATCCGCCCCGACGTCTGCGCCGACCTGCCGCCGCGGACCTGCGTGATCGGCATGAACGGCCTGTTCCGGGAGGTGCTGCGGCGGATGAGCCAGTGGGGGGTGCCGCCGGTGCTGGCGGCCGAGCAGCAGCGCCTGTGCGCGGTGCTGCTGGACGAGGTGCGCAACGCCCCGGTCGAGCATCTGCACCTGCCGATGCCGCGCGACCGCCGGCTGCTGCGCATCGCCACCCAGTTGCTGGAAACCCCCGCCGACGACCGCTCGCTAGCGCAATGGGCGCACTGGGCCGGGCTGTCGGCGCGCAGCCTGAGCCGCCACTTCCGCGACGAGACCGGCTTCGGCTTCGCCGGCTGGCGCCAGCAGGCGCGGCTGGCCGAGGCGCTGCGCCGGCTCAGCGACGGCGCCAGCGTCGCCGACACCGCCTTCCGGCTGGGCTACAGCAGCCCCAGCGCCTTCGTCACCGCCTTTCGCGGCCGCTTCGGCCATCCTCCGGCCCGTTACCTGGCCAGCGCCGGCGGCACGCGCGGCTTGGCATCGCCGGCAGCATCCGGATAATCGACCGGCTGACCTGCGGCGCCTGGCGCCGCGTTCCCCTATAGGTATTTCCTGCGCATGACCGATCTCGCCCGCCCCGCCTTCCATGGCTTCGAACAGCTGCCGCTGCGCGAATACGCCGAACGCGCCTACCTCGACTACTCCATGTACGTGGTGCTGGACCGCGCCCTGCCCTTCCTCGGCGACGGGCTCAAGCCGGTGCAGCGGCGCATCATCTATGCGATGAGCGAGCTGGGCCTGAACGCGACGGCCAAGCCGAAGAAGTCCGCGCGCACCGTCGGCGACGTGATCGGCAAATACCACCCGCACGGCGACAGCGCCTGCTACGAAGCGCTGGTGCTGATGGCGCAGCCGTTCTCCTACCGCTACCCGCTGATCGAAGGCCAGGGCAACTTCGGCTCCACCGACGACCCGAAGTCGTTCGCGGCGATGCGCTACACCGAGTCCAAGCTGACCCCGATCGCCGAAGTGCTGCTGGGCGAACTGGGCCAAGGCACGGTGGACTGGTCGCCGAACTTCGACGGCACCCTGGACGAGCCGACCTGGATGCCGGCGCGGCTGCCGCACCTGCTGCTCAACGGCACCACCGGCATCGCCGTGGGCATGGCCACCGACGTACCGCCGCACAACCTCAACGAGATCGTCAGTGCGCTGATCCGCCTGCTCGACGACCCCGACGCCAGCGTCGCCGACCTGTGCGAGCACGTGCGCGGCCCGGACTACCCGACCACCGCCGAGATCATCACCCCGGCCGCCGACCTGCGCACCATTTACGAGACCGGCCATGGCAGCGTGCGCGCCCGCGCCACCTACCAGAAGGAAAACGCCAACATCGTGGTCACGGCGCTGCCGTACCAGGTGTCGCCGTCCAAGGTGATCGAGCAGATCGCGCAGCAGATGCGCGCCAAGAAGCTGCCCTGGCTGGAAGACATCCGCGACGAGTCCGACCACGCCAATCCGGTGCGGGTGGTGCTGGTGCCGCGTTCCAACCGGGTCGACGCCGAGCAGTTGATGGGCCACCTGTTCGCCACCACCGACCTGGAGCGCAGCTACCGGGTCAACCTCAACGTGATCGGCCTGGACGGCCGCCCGCAGGTCAAGAACCTCAAGACCCTGCTGGAGGAATGGCTGCGCTTCCGCAGCGACACCGTGGTGCGCCGCCTCAACCATCGCTTGGAGAAGGTCGAGCGCCGCCTGCACCTGTTGGAAGGCCTGCTGACCGCGTTCCTCAACCTGGATGAGGTGATCCGCATCATCCGCACCGAGGACGAGCCGAAGCCGGCGCTGATCGCGCGCTTCGAGCTCAGCGAGGAACAGGCCGACTACATCCTGGAGACGCGCCTGCGCCAGCTGGCGCGGCTGGAGGAGATGAAGATCCGCGGCGAGCAGGACGCGCTGGCCAAGGAACGCGAGCAGCTGCAGGCGGTGCTGGCCAGCAAGACCAAGCTGAAGAAGCTGATCAAGGACGAACTGACGGCCGACGCCAAGAAGTTCGGCGATGCGCGGCGTTCGCCGCTGGTGCAGCGCGGCGCGGCCCAGGCCATCGACGAGACCGAGCTGGTGCCGAGCGAGCCGATGACCGTGGTGATGTCGGAGAAGGGCTGGATCCGCGCGGCCAAGGGCCACGACGTGGATCCGGCGGCGCTGTCCTACCGCGATGGCGACGGCCTGCTGGCGGCGGTACGCGGGCGCAGCACGCAGCAGGTGGCGTTCCTGGATTCGGAAGGCCGTGCCTATTCGACCCTGGTCCACACCCTGCCCTCGGCGCGCGGCAACGGCGAGCCGCTGACCGGACGCTTCTCGCCTGCGGCCGGTGCCTCGTTCCAGGCCATCGCCAGCGGCGAGAACGATAGCCGCCTGGTGCTGGCGTCCTCGCACGGCTACGGCTTCGTCACCCGCTTCGAGAACCTGACCAGCCGCAACAAGGCCGGCAAGGCCATGCTCAACCTGACCCCGAACGCCAAGGTGCTGCCGCCCGCGCCGGTGAGCGGCGCCGGCAGCGACCGCATCGTCGCGGTCACCAGCGCCGGCCACCTGCTGGCGTTCCCGGTCGCCGACCTGCCCGAGCTGGACAAGGGCAAGGGCAACAAGATCATCGACATCCCCAAGGCCAAGCTCAGCACCGAACGGGTGGTGGCGATCGCCGCGGTGGCGCCGGGCAACACGCTGCTGGTGAAGAGCGGCCAGCGCACCATGTCGCTGTCGTTCAAGGATCTGGACGCCTACCTCGGCGCCCGCGCCAGCCGCGGCGGACTGCTGCCGCGCGGGTGGCAGAAGGTCGACGATCTGGCGGTAGAGTAAGCGCTTGGCGCCAAGCGCGGGATTCGGGATTCGGGATTCGGGATTCGGGATGGGAGTTTCGCGCCGGTGCAGCCTTTGCATACGGCGCGGCATCCCGCTTCTCTTAGGAGCGGCTTCTGCCGCGATGCCTTACCGCTGAAGCGTCGCGGTTGAAGCGCAACAGCGACCACGGGCTGCACGCGCATCGCGTGCGAAGCCAAGCGTCCCCAATACCTGCACGTCACGAGGCTTTTGTGCGAGGGGCTTCAGCCCCGACGCGCATCACCTGCAGCGCGTCGGGGCTGAAGCCCCTCCCACAACGCGGCCACCCGAGCGACCAAATCCAAGTCGCCTAGCCCACTGTCGCCGCATCGCGCAACTGCTCGATATGGCTGGCGATCATCGCCGCCACCGTATCGGCCACCGCGCGCGCGCTCAGGCGGGTGTCGAACAGCAACTCCACGGTCGCATAGATCAGGTCGACCACGATGCGGCTGACCAGGCGCAACTGGCGCGGGTCGGCGTCGGGGAAGGCCTCGCTGAGGAAGCGCACCTGGCCCTTGGTCACCTGCGCATGCGACTCCAGGCGCACCTGCTGCAGCGCCGGCACCGCGCGCAACGCGCGCAGCACCCAGACGCCGCCCTCTGTCGCCTTGGTGACGCGGTAGGTATCCAGCACCAACCCGGCCAGCGCGCGCTGCAATTCCTCGCGCGTGCCGCTCATCGCCTGCAGGGTGATCCACTTCGGGACGAGCTGGTTCTGCCGCTCCATCAGCCGCCGGCCCAGTTCCGACAGCAGCGCGTACTTGTTGGGGAAATAGCGGTACAGCGCCGGCGGCGTCAGCCCGGCACGCGCGCACACCAGGTTGGTGGACAGCCGCTCCACGCCGACGTCGCCGAGCAGTTGCGCGGTGACCGAGAGGATCTGTTCGTAGGTCTCGGTGGCGCGATGCTGGGCCGGCACCTTGTTCCCGGTCAGGCGCGGGCGGTGCGGTGCGGAGGGACGCGGCGTGTCGGCGGGCATGGGATCTCGATGGTGGTAAAGCAGCAGGCGCCGCGGTGGCGGCACGTCACCAGCCTGACGGCACGCATCGCCGCGGCAATGGGTGCGCGGGCTGCGCAGCGACGTCGCGGCACGCGCCGACATCGCATCTTACCGCGCCCGCCGCTGGCACACCGGCAACGTCGCTCAGCGCCTTGCCAGCCAACCGTTGAGGCCGGCCACCAAGCACCGCTGCAACGTGGTGTACGGAGGAAAGAACGCCTTGACGATCGGCAGTCGGCCGCCGCGCAGCAGCGCGCGTTCGTGCGAGAAGGTGCGGAAGCCGTGCACGCCGTGCGCGCTGCCGAACCCCGAGGCGCCCACCCCGCCGAACGGCAAACCGCTGTGCACGAACTGCTGCAGGCAGTGGTTGACCACCGCGCTGCCGGAACTGGTGCGCGCCAGCACCTGGGCGATGCCGGCACGATCGCGGCTCCACAGGTACAGCGCCAGCGGCTTGGGCGCGACGTCAAGCCGGTCGAGCACCTCGTCGAGGCGCGCGAACTCGATCAGCGGCAGTACCGGACCGAAGATCTCTTCCTGCGCGATCCGCGCCTGCGCCGGCACCTGCGCCAGCAGCGTCGGCGCCACGTAGCAGCGCTCCGCGTCGTGCTCGCCACCGGCCAGCAACTGCGCGCCGCCGGCGCGCGCTTCGTCGATCAGCGCGGCCACCCGCGCGGCATGCGCCGGGTGGATCATGCGCGCCAGGTGCGGGCTGGCGGCGACCGCCTGCGCGTCGGCACCGTAGCGCTGCGCCAGCAGGGCGCGGCAGTGTGCGAGCAGGCGCGCGCTGACGTCGCGATGCACGAACAAGGTATCCGGCGCGATGCAGGTCTGTCCGGCATTGACCAGCTTGGCCCAGACGATCACCTCGGCGGCAAGACGCAGGTCGGCGCTGCGGTCGACGATCACCGGCGACTTGCCGCCCAGCTCCAGCGTCACCGGCGTCAGCTGCCGCGCCGCCGCGGCCATTACCTCCCGGCCGACCGACGCCGAACCGGTGAAGAACACATGGTCGAACGGACAGGCCAGCAAGGCCTGCGCGGTCGCCGCGCCGCCCTGCACCAGGGCCACTTCTTCCGGTGCGAATGCCTCGTCCAGCACCGCCTGTAGCACCGCGTTGACCTGCGGGGTGAATTCGGAGGGCTTGATCAGCGCCGTGTTGCCGGCGGCCAGTGCCGACACCAACGGCCCCAGCACGGTGGCCACCGGGTAGTTCCAGGGCCCGATGATCAGGCAGCGGCCCTTGGGCTGGAACGCGATGCGCGCGCGCGTCCCCAGGGCCAGCAAGGTGGGCGAGACCTTGCGCGGACGCATCCAGCGCGGCAGCTGCGCGATGGCGGTGGCGATCTCGTCGACCACCGGCAGCAGCTCGGTCAATTCCACTTCCAGTGCAGGCTTGGCGAAATCGGCGGCGAAGGCGGCGATCAGCGCCTGCCGTCGCGCCAGCAAGGCATCGCGCAGCGCACGCAGATGCGCGCGCCGCGTGTTCGCCGAGGAGCCGCGCCAGGCCAGCGCAGTGGCCTGCTGCGCGGCGAACAGCGCCGCGACCGTCTCCGGTGGGGTGTCCAGCACGGGCTCAGGCGCCATCGCCGCTCTCCTGCTTGGCGGACGTCGGCCGATGCCCGGTGCCTGGCAGTCCCCTGCCCTGCGCCATGCGCGGCCGACGGAAGCGCGTCACCACAGCGGCCAGCGCGCTCGCACGGCCACCACCATCAGCTCGCATGCGAGCCCGCCTCCACGACGGCCGGACGGCGCTGCCGTCGGCCGATCCACAACGCCAGCAGCGCCGCAGCCAGCGCAAAGCCCAGGCCGACCAGCGGCACCGGCGCCGGATCGTCGGCGTGCAGCAGCAGCGACGCCAGCAACGGCCCGCAGGCCGACCCGATCAACTGCGCGGCCGGCACCAGCACCGCCACCCGCCCCTGCGCATCGGCGCGCAGCGCCAGGCCGACATGGAACGGCATCAGGAACATCCAGGCGAAGCCGAACGCCACGCACACCGCGGCAAAGCCCAGCGCCGCATTGCCGGGAACCCGGTACATCGCCGCGGCCACCACACACAGCGCCACGCTGCCCAGGGTCAGGGTCGCCGTCACCGACAGTCGCCGCACCCAGTAGATCGCCGCCAGGCCACCGACGATCTGCATGCCCAGCACCCACGAGGTCTGCAGTTGCGCCGCGTGCGCGTCCAGCCCCGCGCGCAACGCCAGCGGCTCCAGGTACGCCCACAGCGCGCCGATCCCCGACATCTGCAGGAACGCCACCAGCAATGGCGCCAGCGTCGCCGGCGACCAGCGCAGCCTGGCGGTGGCGGTCGCCGCGCACTGTGCATCGGCGGCGGGAGCCAGGCTTGCCGGCACCGACAGTGCCGCCGCCAGCGGCAGCACCAGCAGGCAGGTCGCGGCCATGGCGACGAAACCGCCCTGCCAGCCGGCCGCCGGCAACACCCACAGCGCCAGCGCCGCCGCCAGCGCGATCTGCGCCAGCGCCTGCAGCACCATGAACACCGCGGTGACCCGGTCCGGGGTGGCCGCGCGCACGATGCTGACCGTTGCCACCCAGACCAATAGGCCCTCGGCCAGGCCGGCGGCCGCACGCAGCGCGACGAACGCCGCATCGCCCTGCGCCTGCACCGTGGCCAGGTTCAGCGCCGCGGCCAGCAACGCCGCCACGACCGCCGTGGCACGCTGCCAGGACACCGGCAGCAGCGCATCGCCCAGTGCCACGCCGATCCCCAGCGCGATGATCTCGCCCATCGCCACCACGCCCACGCCGGGCAGCGTGATCAGGTGCTGCTCGACCAGTGCGCCGAGCACGATCGGCTGCACGCCGAGGATCAGCAGCGCGATGGCGCCGATCGACAAGGCCGCGGCGAGCGGACGTGTCGCTTGGACGCCGGTTGATGCGACGGAAGACGGGGATGGCGTGGCGGTCATCGCGATGGACCCTCAGTAGCCTTTGCTTTCGGCCGGCAGTTCGCCCGCGGCAAAGGCCGCGGCGGCACGCACCTGGTCCTTGCGCAGCCGCCCGTTGGCGATGCGCCGCACCCACCAGGGCAGCGCCCGCACCTGCCCGCCGGTGGCCGCGGCAAGCACATAGGCCTTGGCGCATTTCTCGAACAACTCCACGTTCAATGCCAGCCGCTGCGCGGTGATGCCAAGACACAGCGGGCGGGCGCCGAACAGCAGGACGCTGCCGCTGCCCGGCGCGGCCGTCGCCAACGCGTCGAGCGCAGGAAACGGCGCCGGCATCGGCCCGATGTGCCGCGCCTGTTCGTCGAACACCTGCGGCAACACGCCGCCGACATTGGCCAGAAGGTGGCCGAACGCACCGGCCGACCAAGCGCTGGCGCCGACATCCGGACGCCGCGCGTACACCTGCGCGTGCACCAGCGCCGCGGCCGGCAGCGCTGGGTCGCGCCAGTCCAGCCACTGCGGCCGCTCCGCCTCGAGCGCGCCACAGCACATCGCCGTGCTGCCCGGACAGCGCAGCGCCAGCGCTGCCGCGTCGTCGCCGAGCAGGCGCTTGGCCACGAGCCGCTCGCGGGTGTGCAGCCAGAGCGCTTCGATCTGCGGGACGGTGGGCATGCGCTACACCAGCTTGAACACGTCGTCGAAGCGGTTCAGCGCCTCGTCGACCACCGCATCGGTATCGGCGCGGCTGGTGTAGATGCGGCTGCCGGCCAGGGTGATCAGCCCGTGCGCCGAATACGCCGCGCCCATCTCCTCCATCATGTGCTTGCGCTCCTTGGCCTCGTTGCGCACGCGCCACAGCTTGTACAGGTTGCCGGTGTCCAGCAGCAGCACGCCGGAGGTCTGCAGGTGCACGATCGAGCCCATGTTGTAGACCACGTACGGCAGGCCGAGACGGCGGATGATCGCCTCCAGGCCCTGCCGCAGGCGATCGCCGGCGCGGCCGGCCTGGCCGGCGGCATCGCTGCGCTGCGCTTCCAGCAAGGCGTGGTAGCCGGCCACGCAGGACAGCGGATTGGCCGACAGCGTGCCGCCGACGAAGGCGCGCCGCGCCGTCGTGCCGATGCCGCCGACCAGGCTCATCATCACCTCGCGGCGGCCACCGATCGCGCCGGCCATCGGATAGCCGCCGGCCAGGCACTTGCCGAGCACGGTGATGTCCGGCAGGACCCCGAAGTAGCCCTGCGCACCGCCCGGCCCGAGCCGGAAGCCGGTGACCACTTCGTCGAAGATCAGCAGCGCGCCGAACTCGTCGCACAACTTGCGCACCTGCCGGTTGTAGTCGTGGTGCACCGGCCGCGTGCCGCTTTCCGGCCCCAGCGGTTCCAGCAGCACCGCCGCGGTGCCGCCGCGCAGGCGATTGAACTGCAGCTTGCGCCGCAATGCCTCCAGATCGTTGGGATGGCATTCCTGGGTGTAGGCGGTGGCGCCGCGCGGGATGCCGATCGCCTCCATGCGCCCGGTGCCCGGCAGGCGCATGCCGTACACCAACTGGTCGCTCCAGCCGTGGTAGGCGCCGCCGATCTTGATGATCCATTTCTTGCGGGTGTGGGTGCGGGCCAGGCGCACCGCGCCCATCACCGCCTCGGTGCCGGAGCCGAGCAGGCGCAGCATCTCCACCGCCGGCATGCTGGCGCAGACCAGTTCGGCCAGCTTGACCTCGTACGCGTGCAGCAGACCGGTCACCGGACCGCACTGATCCAGTACCGCCTGCACGTGCTCGCGCAGTTCCGGCGGATTGGATCCGAGCAGGGTCGGGCCACCGGCCTGCAGGAAGTCGATGTAGCGGTTGCCGTCCACGTCGGTCAGGTACGCGCCCTCGGCGCTGTGCATGGCCAGCGGGAACGGATGGTTGAACGCCAGGTTGTGCTGCACGCCGCCGGGGATCACCTGCTTGGCTGCCTCGCCCAGGCGCTTGGAGCCCTGGCAGCGCTCGTCGAAATAGCGCATCACCTTGGCCATGCCGGCGGCGCCGATCGGCCGCATCGGCTGGTTCACCAGTGCATGGAAGCGTGCGTACAACTGGTCCACATCGGGCCATTGCGAAATGGCGGGGGTCTGGCTCATCGTCGGTGCCGGGTTCGGGGGAGCGGAAACGGAAAGCGCGTGCATGGGGTCAGGCCTCCAGGGCGGTGAGGACGGCACGCAACGGCGCGGCCAGGCCGGCGTCGTGCAGCGCGCGGCGTTCGATGCGGCGCGCCAGGTGATCGCGCGCCAGCTGCTCCAGCGCATCGACCGCCGCCACCGCCTGTTCCAGGCTGCGGCCGCAGCACAGCACGCCGTGGTTGCGCATCAGGTAGGCGTTGCTCGACGGGCGCAGTTGCCGCGCCAGCAACCAGGCCAGCAGCCCGGTGCCGGACGGGAAGTAGCCGACCATCGGCACACGCGCACCGATCGTTGCCTGCAACGCCGGATCCTCGACCGGCAGCGCCGCCCCCAGCAGCGCGCAGGCGCTGGCCACCGGCTGGTGGGTGTGGATGCTGCAGGCCACGTCGGGCCGGCGGCGCAGCACCTGCGCATGCAGGCCGGTCTCCACCGACGGCGTGGCGGCGCCATCCAGTTGCCGCAGGTCGGCCAGGCGCACCACGCAGATGTCCTCGGCGCGCATCGCCAGGTAATCGATGGCCGACGGCGTCACCGCGAAACGTTCGGCATCCAGGCGCAGCGCGACGTTGCCGCCGGTGCCGGCCAGGTAGCCGCGCCGCGACAACTCCACGCACAGCGCGACCACGCGCGTGCGTTGTTCATGGGCAAACATGCTGGGGAACCTCCGGCACGCACTCGGGAACGGGATTCATGCGCCGGTAGATCGGCGCCAGGGTGCGCTGCAATTCGCGGAACATCGCATAGCGGTCGTCGTACAGCGCGCGGGTGCGTGGCGACGGCTCGTACACCCTGCGCGCGCGTTGCAGCGCCGGCAGGTCGGCGAAGCGCAGCCGGCCCAGGCCGACGCCGGCGATGAAGGTGGCGCCGATCGCATTGGCCTGGATCGGGTTGTGCAGTTGCCGGATCGGCTGGCCGCTGACGTCGGCGATGATCTGGCACCACAGGTCCGACTGCGCGCCGCCGCCGACCGCGGCGATCACGCCCGGATCGCGGCCGAGCAGACGCGCGAACGGCTCCATCATCCAGCGCGTGTTCAACGCCACGCCTTCCATGAAGGCGCGGATGATGTCCTCGCGGGTGTGCATCAGCGACAGGTTGACCAGCCCGGCGCGCAGGCTATGGTCCTCGACCGGGGTGCGCTCGCCGAACAGCCACGGCATGTAGACCAGGCCGTTGGCCCCGGCCGGCACCCGCGCGGCGATGACGTTGAGCACCTCGTACACGTCCGGGCGTTCTTCGTCGCGCAGCAGTTCGTCGGGATGGAACAGGATGCGGTCGCGCAGGAACGACAGGTTGGCCCCGGCGGTGGACTGCAGCGCCGTGGCCAGGTAGCGCCCGCTCACCGCGCACGGCACCGCGGCGATGTTGCTGAACACGTCGGTCTTCATCCGCGGCACGTGCGCGCCCAGCCACGACGAGGTGCCCAGATACAGATGCGCGGCGTAGTCCTCGACCGCCGCGGCCACCGCCACCGCCGAGTTGTCGATGGCGCCGGCGATCACCCGGGTCTGCGGCGACAGGCCCAGTTGCGCGGCCACGCCCGGCAGCAGCGGTCCCAGCACCTCGGTGGAGGCCACCAGCTCCGGCAGCTTGTCGCGTTCGATGCCGAGCAGCCGCAGCAAGCCGTCGTCGTAGCGGATGCGCATCGGGTCGCGGTTGTCGGTGACCCAGGTGGTGAGCACCGAATCGGCGGTGGCGCAGAAGCGCCCGGTCAGGCGCAGGTTGAGATAGTCCAGCGCGTTGAGGAACTTGTGCGTGCGCTGGTAACGCTGCGGTTCGTGGTCGCGCAGGTAGGCGATATGGCCGGCGCAATCCTTGCCGCTGCCGGCCGGCGCGCCGCCGCTCAGGCGCAGCCAGCGCAGCAGTTTCAGCGGCGCATAGCCGCGCACGTTGAGCCAGCGCCCGCGCAGGCGCCGCGCGATCGCCGCCTGCCCGCGCATGTCCAGCCACAGCATGGCGTTGCCCAGCGCGCGGCCGTCGGGGTCCACGCACACGGTGCACTCGCCCTGGGTCGAGCAGCAGACCGCGATCACCCGCCGGCGCAACGCCTCGCCGCCTTGCAGCACCGCCGTGGCGGTGACCAGCAGCGCGTTCCACCAGTCGCGCGGATCCTGCTCGGCGCAGACGCCATGCACGTGCAGGGGCACCGGTTCGAAGGCCCAGGCGATCACCTGGCCCTCCAGGGTGACCAGCGCGCACTTGCAGCCGGAGGTTCCCAGGTCCACCGCCAGCACCAGTGGCTGGTCGCCGCCCCGGTCGGCATCGAGCAGTTCGCTGCGCATCGGTCAGAACGTGTAGCCGATCGAGGCCACCAGGGTGTCGCCGTCGGTCTTGCGGATGCGCGCGCCGTCCTGCACCCAATACAGCTCGTGCGCGTTGACCCGGGTGCTGACCCAGTCCAGGTTCCAGTCCAGGCCCCAGCGCTTGTGGGTGACGCCGATCTGGTAGTCGGCGAAGCTGCCCTCGCTGAAGTTGCGCAGCTTCTGGTAGCCGGCGTGCAGGCGCAGCGTGGTCGACGGCAATATCGACGGCAGCAGCGGCGTCTGGTAGTTCAGATCGCCCAGCAGCGTGCCGCGCGAGTCGTGCTCGCCACGGGCGAAGCAGCGCAGCGCCGTCGTCGGGTCGGCGGCGAACTGCAGGATCTGTGCGCACACGCCGCCGGTATCGGCGCCGCGGTAGGTCTTGGAGAACACGTACAGCACGCGGCCCTCGACCGCGCCGTAGCCGAGTTCGAGCACGCCGAAATTGCTGTCGTAGTCGGTGCGGCGAATGTCCTCCGGCGTGCCGGTCTCCAGGTCGATCCGGTGCGGGGCCAGGAAGCTGGCGCCGGGGAAGCGCTCCGTCGCCAGACCGACGCCCGCATGCCAGGCATCGGGATTGCCGAAGCGGTAGCCGGCCGCGGCGGTAATGCCCAGGCCGTCGCCGTCGAGGAACTGTTTCTTGCTGACCTTGGCCACCTCCAGCAGTGCGACGAAACCACTGGCGTGCACGAACTGGGTGGTCCACTTCAGCGATGGGCGCATCAGCGAGTCGGACACGCCGCGCGTACGCTGCTCGCTCATCAGCTTGATCTGGTTCTGGAACTCGTAATTGACCATGCCATCGGCGTCGGCCTGCTGGGCCTGCGCCTGGGCACAGCACGCGCCGTGCAGGGCCAGTGCGCCCACGAGGGTCGCCATGAAGCGGACTGCGGTCATCTCAATCTCCCCTGTTCGCTGAGGAAGGTGGGACGCGCGGCGGCCGTCGCGGGCCCCGCACGTCGAGGGCGCCGGCGCGTTGCGCGCGCGGCAGGTGGACTACTTGGCGCAGACCGGCGTGCTGGGCAGCGCCTGCACGCGGGTGAAGCGCTCTGTCTCGCCGAGCACTTCCACACCGACGAAGGCGCGCAGGTCCAGCGATTTGCCGCTGGCGCGCAGCGTGGCCTTGTAGCGCTTGCCGCTGCGCGGATCGAAGGCCCAGCCGTCGCGCCAGGTATCGCCGTCCTCGCGCCCCAGACGTGCGATCTGCACGCCGCAGGTATCGGTGGCGGTGCCGGCGTCCTTGTCCCAGACGATGCGTCCGCACAAGGCCGCGGCCGCATCCGCGCAGGGCGCGAACTCCACCACCGCGTCCTTGGCCGCGGTCAGCCACAAGCCCTGCGCCGCGGCCGGTGCGGCGCCTGCCGCAGCCGGCGCCAGCAACCACCCCGCTACGACCACACCGACCACGCCGTACCGCTTGATTCCCGGACTCGCCTGCATCGAACGCCCCCTCGCCATCGCGCAATTAAGTAGTGAAAACTACCGTATAGCGATCACTACCGTTTTGCAAGCATTGCCCGCGCGGCGTTCGCCACGGACGTGGCGAGGCGCGCAAACGCCTGGATTTCAAGGGTTCGCGCATGCAGCGACATGCGTGCGACGGCCGATTTTTGCGGCGTTGCAACAGCCATCGGCGAGGACGGCGACAACAGATCGGCTCGCCCGATCGCCATGGCGTCGCACTGCGAACCGAGCGAATGCGCCAGCCACGCCGTCCAGCGACGCGGCCGCGCGCGGCCGAACCCGATCGGCGGCGTCAGGAAACGAGAAGGGCAGAAGGCGTGTCGGCAGTCGTTGCGGCCTTGCTGCAGCAGCAACCGCCGCGACATCGCGATGCGCACTATCGCCCGCGAAGGTCGGCAGCGCCGGTGCGGGCCAGCGAGAGTTGTGGCGACCGGCACGATCGGCGGGTCAGAAGCGGCCGGCGATGGCACGGCCGCGGTGGCGGGGATGGGTCCCGCTCAGTGCATCGGCGCCTCCCGCAAGCGGGAGGCGCACGGACGGATCAGGCGTCCTTGCCGGACACGTGACCGTCGATCTTCGACGTCTGGTACAGCGCCATGCCGATGCGCTTGATCAAGCCGAGCTGCTGTTCCAGCCACCAGGCATGGTCTTCCTCGGTGTCGCGCAGCTGCGCCAGCAGCACGTCGCGGCTGACGTAGTCGCCGTGCTGCTCGCACAGTTTCATGCCCGCGGCCAGATTGGCGCGCACTTCGTACTCGACCTTCAGGTCCTTCTCCAGCATCTCCTCGACCGTGCGCCCGGGTTCGAAGGCGTGCGGGCGCATGTCCGGGTCGCCCTCCAGGAACAGGATGCGCCGCAGCAGCGCATCGGCGTGCTCGGTCTCCTCTTCCATCTCGTGGTTGATGCGTTCGTACAGCGCCAGCAGGCCCTGGTCCTCGTAACGCCGCGAGTGGATGAAATACTGGTCGCGCGCGGCCAGTTCGCCGCGCAGCAGCTCCTTGAGGCATTGCACAACGTCGGGGTGTCCCTTCATGGGGCGGGCTCCGTGGGGTCGACTGAGGGCGCCATAGTGCCCGATGCCGCCGCGCCGCGTTCCAATCGGAATCATTCACATCCCGACTCGCACATCCGCGATGCGTGACCCCGCGCACAGCGCGCCGCGCCTACGCGGGAACGACACGCAGTCGTGTCTAGAATCGGAGACTTGCCCACCGGAGAGAGACGATGCGCGGTCGATGGAAACGCCTGCTGCTGGGGACGCTGCTGCTGACGGCGGCCGTGGCGCTGGGCATCTGGCTGCTGTTGCGCGGCAGCCTGGCCACGCTCGACGGCAACGCGCCGCTGCAAGGCCTGCGCGCGCCGGCAAGCATCCAGCGCGACGCGCTGGGCGTGGTCACCATCGATGCCGCCGACGAGGCCGATGCGATGCGCGCGCTCGGCTACGTGCACGCGCAGGAACGCTTCTTCGAGATGGACCTGCTGCGCCGCGCCGCCGCAGGCGAACTGTCCGAGCTGGTCGGTCCGCACGCGCTGGAGGTGGACAAGGCACGGCGGGCGCATCGCCTGCGCGCGCGCAGCAGCGCGCAACTGGCCGCGTTCGCCGGCACGCACGCAGCGGCCTTGCAGGCCTACAGTGCCGGCGTCAACCAAGGCCTGCACGCCTTGCGGGTACGGCCGTGGCCTTACCTGATGCTGTTCGCCGCGCCGCGCGACTGGCAGCCTGTGGATTCGGCGCTGGCCGGCCAGGCGATGTACTTCGACCTGCAGGGCAAGCAACTCGAGCGCAAGCTGGCCCTGTATCGCCTGCAGCAGCGCTTGCCGGCGCCGCTGTACGCCCTGCTGCGCCACGAAGGCAGCAGTTGGGACGCGACACTGGACGGCAGCGTGCGCGGCGACGCGGCGCTGCCCTCCGCCGATCAGGTCGATCTGCGTCGCCTGGCGCAGGCGCCGGCCGCCGCCGCGACCGAGGCGGTCGCCACCAGCGCGCCCGGCAGCAACAACTGGGCGATCGCCGGCAGCCGCACCGCCGACGGCCGCGCCATCGTCGCCAACGACATGCATCTGGGCCTGCGCGCGCCCAGCCTGTGGTTCCGCGTGCGCCTGCGCTATGCCGATGCGCAGGCGCCGGGCGGCCACGTGGACGTGTCCGGATTCTCGCTGCCCGGCCTGCCGGCGGTGATCGTCGGCAGCAACGGTCACGTTGCCTGGGGGTTCACCAACAGCTATGCAGATACCGCGGACTGGTACCGGCTAACCCCGTGCGCCGCGGTGGCGCAGCCCGGCTGCACGCCGGTCACCGTGCATCGCGAACGGATCAAGGTCTCGGGCGCCCCCGACACCGAACTGCAGGTCGAAGACACCGCCTATGGCCCGATCCTGCAACACGAACCCGACGGCAGCGCGCTGGCGTTGCGCTGGGCCGCGCAGTTGCCGGGTGCGCTGAATCTGGGGCTGGCCGACTTCGCCCGCGCCGACACCCTGCCCGATGCCTTCGCCCGTGCGCAGCACATCGCCACGCCGGCGCAGAACCTGGTGCTGGCCGACCGCGACGGCCACATCGGCTGGCGCGTGCTCGGCCCGCTGCCGCTGCGCGGCCCGCACTGCGCGGCCGATGCGGTGATGCACGACGTGCGCGCGACAGTGCCGGCGGAGGCGCGCTGCGCGCCATGGCCGCTGTCCACCAGCCAGTCGCCGCAGCGCATCGACCCCGCCGACGGGCAACTGTGGACCGCCAATGCCCGCGTGGTCGGCGGCGCCGAACTGGCGCCGCTCGGCGACGGCGGCTACGCGCTGGGCGCACGCGCACAGCAGATCCGCGACGACCTGCGCCTGCATCCGCGGCTGAACGAACCGCAGTTGCTGGCGATCCAGCTCGACGACCGCGCCCTGTTCCTGCAGCGCTGGTGGGCGCTGCTGCAGCAACGCGATGCCGGTTCGGCGACGCCGGCGTTGCACGCCATCTCGCAAGCGGCCAAGCACTGGGAGGGCCGCGCCAGCACCGGCTCGGTGAGCTACACCCTGGTGCGCGCCTGGCGCCTGGCGGTGCTGACCCGGATCCGCGACGGCCTGATCGCACCGGCACGTACAGGATCGAACGCAGATACCGCGCCCGCGCCCCCGGCGCTGCCGCAACTGGAAGGCGTGGCCTGGCCGCTGCTGCAGCAACAGCCGCTGCACCTGCTGCCGCGCCGCTACGGCAGCTGGCAGGCGCTGCTGGAAGACGCCGCCACCGAGGTGCGCACGCACCTGCAGGCCGATGGCCCGCTGGACACTCGCCGCTGGGGCCAGGAGAACCGTGCGGCGATCTGCCATCCGCTGGCGCAGGGCCTGCCGGCGCCGCTGCGCGGCTGGCTGTGCATGCCGGACACGCCGCTGCCGGGCGATGACGACATGCCGCGGGTGCAGCGCCCGGCCTTCGGCGCCTCCGAGCGCATGGTGGTGGCACCGGGTCACGAGGCCGACGGCATCGTGCACATGCCCGGCGGCCAGAGCGGCCACCCGCTGTCGCCGTTCTGGGGCGCCGGCCACGCCGACTGGGTGCAGGGCCGCGCCACAAAGTTCCTGCCCGGCCCGACCCGGCACACGCTGACATTAAGCCCGTCCGCACCACAATGACCCGCGATCGGCTCCGCGCCCGCGTCCGACCGCATACGCCGGCCTGCCTTCCCCCTTCCCCCACTGCCGAGTCTGCCTACCGATGAAGCGCCCTCCCCTGCTCGCCCTGTTGCTGCCGCTCGCCGCGGCCGTGTCGTTTTCCGCCTGTGCCACGCCGGCTGCCGACGCGCCCGCGGCCGCCTCCGACTGCAGCGTGCGCGCCCAACCCGGCGACGATCTGCAGGCCGCGATCGACCGCGTCCCCAACGACGGCAAACCCGCCACGGTGTGCCTGAGCGCCGGCGAGTTCCCGGTCGGCAAGCTGATCTCGATCCAACGCGACGGCCTGCGCCTGCGCGGCCAGGGCGACAGCACCGTGCTGCGCATGCGCGACCACGTGCAGCAACCGACCATCGTCATCGGCGACTATCAGAACGAGCGCCCGATCCGGCCGATCCGCGACGTGCGCGTGGAGCAGTTGCAGATCGTCGGCGGCACCATCGACAAGGAGTTCATGCCCGAACGCCCGTACCTCAGCAACAGCCTGGTGGTGGTGCGCAACGGCCAGAACATCCAGCTGACCCACCTGCGAGTGAGCAAGTGCCGCAGCGCCTGCCTGCTCAGCGAGTTCGACAGCCGCGACCTGCTGATCGCGCACAACGACGTCTCCGGCGCGACCTGGGATGGGGTGTCGTTCAACCGCACCGCCAAGGTCAAGCTGATCGACAACGTGATCCACGACAACGTCGCCGCCGGCATCACCACCGAGCACCTGGAAGACAGCGAGATCCGCGACAACCGCCTGGAGCGCAACGGCAGCCAGGGCGTGTACCTGGCCGACGCGCGGCGCAACCTGTTCGCGGGCAACCAGTTCATCGACAACAAGGGCGCCGGGCTCTACCTGACCTGCTCGATCCGCCAGCGCACGCCGCAGATCCTTTGCTGGGACAACAGCATGAGCCAGGACAACACCTTCGAGAACAACACCTTCCGCGGCAACCCCTACACCTACACCATCGGGGTGGACAGCGCGGCCAACTGCACCGGCCCGGAGTTCCGCCCCAATCTGTGGCGCAAGAACAACCAGGCCGATGCCTCGGGCATCGACATCCAGCCCGAACGCTACGGCCACTGCGTGCGCTTCGAGTAAGCGCGCGCGGCTGCCGCGCCTGCGCACGCCACCCGGCCGGCCTTGAACAGGTCGGCCGGGGCGCCCCCACCCGCGCGTGGCGGCAGAACCGGGGTGACCCCCAGGCCAGGCCGCGTCCAGGCGGGTGTCGCCCCCCCCCCAGGCGGGCGACACGCACCCCGCGACACATCCATTAAAGCTCTGCCTGCAGCGGCCGCTAACCGGTGACGACGCCCCAGCGACCGACGGACCACGCTGGACCACCGACCGGCCGTGCCGCAGACGCTGGAGTGCCGCGGCGCTCTGGGAGAGCAGATGAACTACCACCTTCATGTCCGCCGCACCCTCGACACGCCGATCCTGGCGATCCAGGGCCTGACCCTGTGCGTGTGGCTGGCGCTGCTGCTGTGCAACCCCTACCTGAGCCACCCACTGGACGCGCGCTATGCGCTGGCGTTCGCCGCCATGCTCGGCAGCGGCGCGGTCATGCGCATGGCCAGGCACTTCTGGCAATGGCGGTTGAGCGCCTTCCTGTCGGTGATCGCGTTCGACGCCGCATTCCGGCTGCAGTTGCACCACATGGGCGGCGCCGGCCTGCCCTGGATGCTGCCGGTGGCGGTGACCCTGAGCCTGGGCTACAGCGTGCTGTTCTGCCACGCGCGCGACTATCTGCTGGCGCTGGCCTGCACCTGGGCGATCATGCTCGGCTGGCACGACAGCCTGGTGCCGGCCTCCGCCGACCTGCCGCTGCTGGAGATCCTGGTGGCGGCGGTGACCATGGTCGGGTTCGCGTTGAACCGTATCTTCGTCACCACCATGCGCAGCAACCACGCGCTAAAGGAAGGCTATCGGCGCCTGGCCGCGACCGACGCACTGACCGGCATCCCCAACCGGCGCGCGCTGATGGCCGACCTGCAGGCAGCGGTCGGCACCCAGCATGCCGTGCAGTTGGCCATGCTGGACATCGACGACTTCGAGCGGATCGGCACCGAGCACGGCCACCACGTCGGCGATGCGGTGCTGCAGGCGCTGGCGACGGAACTGGTGCGGCTGGACCCGCGTTGCCGCGTCGGCCGCCTCGGCGGCGAGGAGTTCGGCCTGCTGTTCGAGGGCGTGTCGCAGGACAAGGCGAGCGCACTGGTGCAGCGCCTGCAACAGCGCATCCGCGGCCTGCGCGTGGACGGCGCCAGCTTCACCTGCAGCGTCGGCTTGGCCTCGTTGCCGGCCGGCGGCGAACTGTCCGACCTGCTAGCCCGCGCCGACCGCGCACTGTCCGCCGCCCGGCAGGCGGGCAACGGCAGCCTTCGCCTGGACGGCGCCACGCCGGTGTCGGCCGGCACGTCCGCGGCGTTCGCGCGCGATCCCGCGCTGCCGGCCGCCACGTCGCTGTAGCACACAGCACCAACAGCCCCCGCGGGGCGGCGCATGCCGCCGCCCCGCAGCACACTCGCTCGTGGTGCACGCGCATCAGGCCCGACGCAGACAGCGCAGACGTCCACCCCGCTTCACCGCCGCTGCGTGCGGCACGAACAGGCTGAACCGCAGACGCTGTGGCCACTCAAGCCGCCACGCCGGCATGCCGATACGCTGCCATCGATCCAGCGCGTGCGCGTCGGCGTCCGCACATCACGAACCGGCCGGGACGCGCCGTTGGGCAGCACATGACGTACCCGGAGTACATCCGCCACCTGCTGGGCCGGTCGACCACCGCCATCCAAGCGCTGACCCTGTCGATCTGGGTCGCGACGCTGCTGTTCAATCCGTATCTGCAGCGACCATGGGGCCTGGTCAATTTGATCCTGCTGGCCGCGCTGCTCGGCACCGCCGCCTGCACCCTGCTGGTCCGCCGCTTCTGGCACTGGCGCCTGAGCGGCGCGCTGTACGTGCTGCTGCTGTCGTGGGCGTATCAGATCGAGCTGCGGCAGATGGGCGTACATGGCGAATTCTGGTGGCTGCCGACCACGGTCACCCTGTGCCTGGGCATCAATCTGCTGTTCCCGTTCACGCGCGACTACCTGCTGGCGCTGGTATACACCTGGACGATCATGCTGAGCGGTCGGGCGCTGCCACCGGCGGCCGCCAGCGACCCGATGCTGCTGGGGCTGCTGGTCGCCGCGGTGTCGCTGATCGGCTTGGCCATGAACCGCACCTTCGCGCGCAGCATGCTGATCACCTATCGCCTGAAGGAAGACTACCGGCGCATCTACGAGACCGATGCGTTGACCGGGCTGGCCAACCGGCGCGCCCTGATGGCGCAACTGCATGCGCTGGCGGCCGAGCGCGGTCGCCGCGGCACGCTGCAGTTCGCGATGCTGGACATCGACGATTTCAAGCAGGTCAACGACCGCCATGGCCACGATGTCGGCGATGCGGTGTTGCTCGCCCTGGCCGCCGAACTGACCCGGCTCGGGCACGGCTGCCGGGTCGGCCGGCTCGGCGGCGAGGAATTCGGCATCGTGCTCGACGGCATGAGCGACGCGCAGACTGATGCCCTGCTGCAGCGGCTGCTGGAACGCGTGCGCCAGACCCGCGCCAAGGGTGTGGCCTTCACGTTCAGCGCCGGGGTCGCGCGCATGCATCCCGACGTCGACGTCTCGGATCTGCTCAAGCGTGCCGACCGTGCGCTGTATGCCGCCAAGCGCGACGGCAAGAGCCGGATCTGCCTGGACAGCGCCACAGCACCCGCCCCCATGGCGGCCATGCACCGCGCCCTCGACAGCGCGGCGTCGACCGCGGATCCAGCTTAGCGGAAGGCGCACGGCACGCATCGCCGGCGTCGAACACGCACGCTACCGGAGCAGCGCGACACGCCTGCGCTTGCGGCTACACCGCCCGCCACAGCAGGCGCAGGCCCAGGCCACTCATCAGCACCGCACTGAGCCGGTCCAGCGGCCGCCGCGCGCGCAACCACCAGCGCCGCGGCGCCGGTGCGGACAGCAACCCGGCCACCAGCGCGAACCAGGCCGCATCGATGGCGAAGGCCAGCGATGGCAGCGCCACGTACTCGGCAGGCACGCGCTGCGCCGGCAGCAGCGCGGCGAACAGGCCGGCGAACACCAGCGCGGTCTGCGGGTTGCCGAGCTGGGTCAACAGGCCCATGACGAAGGCCGAGCGCACCGCCGGCACCTGCTGTTCCGGCGCGATGGCGGCCACCGAAGCCGGCGTCCGCCACGCCCGCCAGGCCAGCCACAGCAGATAGGCGGCACCGGCGACCGACACCGCGCGATGCAGCGCCGGCACCCGCTCCAGCAACGCCTGCAGGCCGAACAAGGCCGCCAACGCGAACAGCGCGCAGCCCACGCCCATGCCCAGTGCCGCGGCGAGCCCCGCCGTGCGCGAGCGCCCCGCGGCCAGCCGCGCCACCAGCAGGAAGCTGGCGCCGGTCACCCCAGCGCCTGCGCGTGCACCCCGGCCACCGCACGGCCGGAGGGATCGGCCATCGTCGCGAAGCTGGCATCCCAGGCGATCGCCGCCGGCGAGGAGCAGGCGATCGACTTGCCGCCGGGCACGGTCTCGGCCGCGGCCGGCGTCGGGAACACGCGCTCGAACAGGCTGCGGTAGTAATAGGCTTCCTTGGTCTGCGGCGGGTTCACCGGGAAACGCTTGTCGGCCGCGGCCAGTTCGCGGTCGCTGACCTGGGCCTCGGCATGCGCCTTCAGCCCATCGATCCAGCCGTAGCCGACGCCGTCGCTGAACTGCTCCTTCTGCCGCCACAGGATCGACTCGGGCAGGTAGCCCTCGAAGGCTTCGCGCAGCACCGCCTTCTCGATGCGCTTGCTGCCGTCGGCGCGGGTGCCGGCCATCTTGTACTGGGCGTCCATGCGCATGGCCACGTCCAGGAACTCCACGTCCAGGAACGGCACGCGCGGCTCCACGCCCCAGGCCATCATCGACTTGTTGGCGCGCAGGCAATCGTAGTTGTACAGCGCGTCGAGCTTGCGGATCAGTTCTTCGTGGAACTCGCGCGCGTTCGGCGCCTTGTGGAAGTACAGGTAGCCGCCGAAGATCTCGTCGCTGCCTTCGCCGGAGAGCACCATCTTCACCCCCATCGCCTTGATCCGCCGCGCCAGCAGGAACATCGGCGTGGAGGCGCGGATGGTGGTGACGTCGTAGGTCTCGATGTGCCGGATCACCTCCGGCAACGCGTCCAGGCCTTCCTCGAAGGTGTATTCGAAACCGTGGTGCACCGTGCCCAGCGCCTCGGCGGCGATCGCCGCGGCGGCCAGATCCGGCGAACCCTTCAGACCGATCGCGAACGAGTGCAGGCGCGGCCACCAGGCCTCGGCCTCGTCGTTCTCCTCGATGCGCTTGCGCGCGAAGCGCGCCGCCACCGCCGCGACCAGCGACGAATCCAGCCCACCGGAGAGCAGCACGCCGTACGGCACGTCGGTCATCAACTGGCGATGCACGGCGCGCTCGAAGGCCTCGCGCAGTTCCTGCTTGCTGACCTCCACGCCCTGCACCGCCGCATAGTCGCGCCACGGCTTGCGGTAGTACTGCACGAGTTCGCCGCTGGCGCTGTCGTAGTAGTGGCCCGGCGGGAACTGTGCGACGTCGGCGCAGCTGTCGGCCAGCGACTTCATCTCCGAGGCCACCCGCAACCGCCCCTGCGCATCATGGCCCCAGTACAGCGGGCACACCCCCATCGGATCGCGCGCGATCAGCACGCGCCCGGCGACCTTGTCCCACAGCGCGAAGGCGAAGATGCCGTTGAGGCGGTTCAGCAGCGCGTCCGGCGTGGTTTCGCGGTACAGCGCGTTGATCACCTCGCAGTCCGAGCCGGTCTGGAAGGCGTATGGCTGCACCAGCTGCTTCTTCAGTTCGCGATGGTTGTAGATCTCGCCGTTGACCGCCAGCGCCAGCTGCCCGTCGTCGGAAAGCAGCGGCTGCGAACCGCCGGCCGGGTCGACGATGGCCAGGCGCTCGTGGACCAGGATCGCGCCGTCGTCGACATACACGCCGCTCCAGTCCGGGCCGCGGTGGCGCTGCCGCTGCGAGCAGTCCAGCGCCTGCCGCCGCAGCGCCTGCAGGTCGTCGCCCGGTTGCAGGCCGAAGATGCCGAAGATCGAACACATGGGAAAGCTCCTGATCGTGGGGTGGTGGTTGCGGAGGGGAACACCCAGGCACAAAAAAACCCGCATCGGCCGATGCGGGTTTTCTGGTGGCTGGGCGTGGTGTTTCTGGTAGCGCCTAGTCGCAGACCCGCATCGGCCGCGCACGATTATTCGCCAGCGCGTTATTGCGGCCGTTGGCGTTGCTCGAGCGGAGGGCGGACAGCGAGGTCATGGAACGACCGTAACCCGGCACGCGAGCCGGCGCAACTGTTACCGCAGCAACCGTTCGATCAGGCGCAGGTACAGATCCGGCAACGCCTCCAGGTCGGCCACGCGCACGTGCTCGTCGACCTGGTGGATGCTGGCGTTGACCGGGCCGACCTCGATGCATTGCGCGCCCAGCGGGGCGATGAAGCGCGCATCGGAGGTGCCGCCGCCGGTGCTCTCCTCCGGCGGCGCGCCGGCGACCTCGCCCAGCACCTCGCGCGCCACCCGGCGCAGCGTGCCTTCCGGGGTGTAGAACGGCTCGCCGCTGCGGTGCCAGCGCAGGTCGTAGTCCAGGCCATGGCGATCGAACAGCGCGGCGATCTCCGCTTCCAGCCGCGGCGCATCCCAGTGCGGGGTATAGCGCAGGTTGAAGGCGACCTGCAGTTCGCCGGGGATCACGTTGTTGGCGCCGGTACCGGCATGGATGTTGGAGAGTTGCAGACTGGTCGGCGGGAAGCTTTCGTAGCCGTCGTCCCAGTGCCGCGCCACCAACTCGGCCAGCGCCGGCGCGGCCAGGTGGATCGGGTTGCGCGCCTTGTGCGGATAGGCCACGTGCCCCTGCACGCCGCGCACGCGCAGCGCACCGGAGAGGCTGCCGCGACGGCCGACCCGCAGCAGATCGCCGAGCCGCTCGGTGGACGAGGGTTCGCCGGTGATGCACCAGTCGATGCGCTCGCCACGCTCGGCGAACACGCGCGCCACATGGCGCACGCCGTCGATCGCATCGCCTTCCTCGTCGCTGGTCAGCAGCAGCGCCAGCGTGCCCGGGTGCTGCGGCTGCGCGGCCACGAACCGCTCGGCGGCGACCACGAAGGCGGCCACGCTGCCCTTCATGTCGGCGGCGCCGCGCCCGTACAGCACGCCATCGCGGACCTGCGGCGCGAACGGATCGCTGCTCCAGGCCTCGCGCGGCCCCGGCGGCACCACGTCGGTATGGCCGAGCAGCGCCAGCACCGGACCGTCGCCGCCGCGATGGGTGGCCCACAGGTTGTCGACCTCGCCGCAGCGCAGCCGCTCGATGGCGAAACCGGCGCGCTGCAGCCGCTGCGCGATCAGGTCCTGGCACCCGGCATCGTCGGGGGTGACCGACGGGCGGGCGATCAGGTCGCAGGCGAGTTCAAGGACATCGGACATGCAGGGATACCGTTGGAAAACACGAGGGAGACGCGATGCGGATCGGCGGCGGCAGCGTCGCGTGCCGACGGCGCACGTTGCGCAGTGTACGAGCGGGACTTGCGGATTCGAAGCATCTGCCAGGATCGCCGGACGGGTGCTCGGTCGCGGCGCCGGCCGTCGCTACGGCGCGATGCCGGGCCAGCGCATGCACTGCACGCGCACCGCGAAAGCTTCGTTGCCAGGCATGCGCCCGCCGTGCGTGCCGGTTTCGACGAAACCGCAGACGCGGTAGAACGCGAGCGCCGCGGCATTGCACTCCAGCAATTCCAGCGTCAAGCCAGCCGGGCTGGCCTCCTGCACCGCGACCACCAGCGCCTGACCGACGCCGCGCCGGCGCGCGGCCGGATCCACGTACAGCCAGGCCAGTTCCTCGCCGTCGTCGGCGACGAAGCCGAGCACCTGACCCTGCGCTTCTGCGACCTGCACGCGGTAGTCGAACAAGCCTTCGCGCTCGGCCGCGATCGGCAGCGGCAGGAACGCCTCCGCCAATCCCGCCGCCTGCAGTTCCTCCAGCCGCGCGGCATCGTGGATGGCGCACAGGCGCGCCCAGTCGTCGGCCCGGTACGGGCGGATGTTCACGCCACCCCGAACCGCTGCTTGAAGCCGTTGTCGGAGAAGCCCTGGCTGAGCTTGCCGTCGTCGGTCACCACCACCGGGCGGCGGATCAGTTGCGGATACTCGCGCAGCAGCAGCTTCCATTCGGCATCGGAGCCGGGTGTCTTCTTGTTGTCGGGCAGTTGCCGCCAGGTGGTGGAGGACTTGTTGACCAGCGCATCGAATCCACCGGCCTGGCCGGCCCAGTCCAGCAGGGTCTCCGGGGTCGGCTTGTGCTCGCGGTAATCGACGAAGGTGTAGGACACGCCGAAGCGGTCCAGCCACTTGGTCGCCTTCTTGCAGGTGTCGCAGTTCTTCAATCCGTACAACGTCGTCATCGAAACATCCCTTCAAGCGAATGAAGCCCCTCTCCCACCGGGAGCGGGGTTGGGGTGAGGGTCGGTCGGCCCAGAACAGATCGCACTCCAAAGCACCGCGCACCGCCTTTCGGCGGGCGATGCCATCAGGAGACGAACCGGGCATGCCGTGATCGACAGGCAGCAGCGCGCGTGATCTTACCCGCCGCGCGCGCCATCGGCCTCCCACGCGCAAGAAGACGCCGCCAGGCCTCACTGCGCCGGCACGTCCTGGAGCTTGGCCGAGTCGATCCGCCAGCGCAGCTGCGCCGCCGAAGCGCCGTCCACGCCGTTGACCCGGCGCAGCACGTAGTCGCCGCGGAAGCGTTGCCGCGTGCCGTCGGCCAGCGTCGCCTCCACGGTGACCGGCACCGGCTGGTACACCGAACCGGCGGCGCCATCGCTGGCGCCCAGCGCGCCGATCGTCGCCTTCACCGCACGCGTCTGCGCGAAGCCGGCCTTGAAGGCCGCGTAGGACTGCCCCGGGCGCCCGTCCTCGCCCCACTGCTGCCAGGCCGTGGCGTAGTCGCGCGCATTGATCGCCGCGTAGTAGCGCCGCACCACGTCGGCCGCGGCCTGCGGGCTGTCGGCGGCCGGGCCGCACCCGGCGGTGGTCGGTCCGTCGCGGCCGAGCAGCGCGCAACTGCGGGCGATCTCGTCGTCGATCATGGCGCAGCTGTTGGCGGCATTGCAGGGCGGGTGCGTGGCCGGCGACACCGAGCGACAGGTGGCCGCACGCGCCGCCGCGGCGTCGGCGCCGATCTCGTCGGCGCAGGACAGCGGCGCGCCCGCCGCACCGGCAGTCCCCGTCGTCGTCGCAGGCGTTTGCGCAGGCGCAGGTGTCGCGGCCGGCGCCGGATTGGGCGCAGCGGCTGCCGCCGCAGGCGTGTCGCCCTGCTTGGGCGTCGTCGACGCCGGCGCGCCCTCACGGCCGCACCCGGACAGCGCGAACGCCGCCGTCATCCAGCAAGCCCACATGATCGTACGCATCGGTCTCTCCTGTTCGTTCGTGGCAGCGCGCCAGGCCTCTTCCGTTCCGCCCCCTGACGTGGCGGCAGTGGCGCAATCGCGTGCGCCAGCGTATCGGGCCACCCATGTACGTCGGGTATGCACAGCGCTCCCGACCGGCCGCGGGATCGCCCGGTTCAACCGACGGCCGGCCGTCCATCTCCTGCACCGTCGATCACCCAGGCGGAGGCGAGCGTCGACGCAACAGGGCACGGCAATGCTGCGGTGCAACCGGCGCGCATGGCCCTGTCCCGCGGGCACGCGACGGAACCGCTCGAACAGGTTGCACGCTGCCGGCGTTACCCAGGCGCCAGGCGCTCAGAGCAGCCGTTCGGACACCACCCGGAACGCGACACGCGGCAGGCGAAAGGCCAATCCCTCCTCCAGCGCGACACCCAGCGCCTGCAGCCGCGGGCAGGTCAGCGCCCCGGTCAGCCGCAACGGCTGCAGCGTGGCCGGGTCCACCGGCAAGGCGATGCGGGTGCTGGCCCAGCGGCCGTCGCAGGTGCGCGCGATGGCCTCGTCCTGGCAGGTGAGGAAGCGCAGCAGCGCCTCGCGCGTGGCGAACGCCGGCGTCCAGTCGGCATCGTGCCAGGCCTCGGCAGGCTGCCAGTGCAGTTGCAGCGCCGGCGCGCTGCCCTGCCCCGGCTCGATCTGCGTGTGGCCGCTGCCATCGGACTGCAGCGCGTGCACGAAGCGCGCGGCCAGGTGCGGCTGCATGGCGTCGCTGGCGGCGCGTGCGCCGGCCACGTAGGCCAATCCATCCATCACGTTGCGGTCGAACAGCACCACCGGCCCGGCGCCCACGTCGTCCACGCGACGCAGGTACCACCGCCAGTTGCTCTGCAGCGGCGATGGCAGCAGCTTCCGCAGCGGCCCGGCCAGGGCCGGGCCGAAATGGCCGTGGCGATAGCTGAGGATGGTGTATGGCGTGCGCCCCTGGTGGACGACATGGGCGTAGCCCGGCGGCGGTGGCGGGGCGCGACGCACGTCGACCCACCAGTTCAGATAGACCACCTCGCGCACGTCGCTCACAAGCGCCGGCAGCGGCCAGCGCTGCGTCAACGCACGCCGCAGCCGGGTCCAGCCAGGCGCATGCAGCAGGCGCGGCAGCGCGCGCCCGTACCAGGCGGCGGACGGGTGCCGGTAAGCCGCGGCCTCGGCCAGGTCCGGCACCGCCGCCGGCATCTCAGTCGGCCAGGCCGCGCAGCAGGTCGTTGACGCTGGTCTTGCTGCGGGTCTTGGCGTCGACCTGCTTGACGATCACCGCGCAGTACAGCGAGTGCGAGCCGTCCTTGGCGGGCAGCTGCCCGGACACCACCACGCTGTACGGCGGCACGTAGCCGTAGGAGATCTCGCCGGTGGCGCGGTTGTAGATGCGCGTGCTCTGGCCCAGGAACACGCCCATGCCGATCACGCTGTGATGGCCGACCACCACGCCCTCCACCACCTCCGAGCGCGCGCCGATGAAGCAGTGGTCCTCGATGATGGTGGGGCTGGCCTGCAGCGGTTCGAGCACGCCGCCGATGCCGGCGCCGCCGGACAGGTGGCAGTGCTTGCCGATCTGCGCGCAGGAACCGACCGTGGCCCAGGTGTCGACCATGGTGCCCTCGCCCACGTGCGCGCCGATGTTGGTGAAGCTCGGCATCAGCACCACGTCCTTGCCGAAGTAGCTGCCGCGGCGCGCCACCGCGCCCGGCACCACGCGCACGCCGGCTTTGCGGAACTCGGCTTCGTGATAGCCGGCGAAGCGCGCTTCCACCTTGTCCCAGAACGGCGCCGGCTGCGCTTCCACCACGGCCATCTCGTTGACCCGGAAGTACAGCAGCACCGCCTTCTTCAGCCACTCGTTGACCTTCCAGCCGCCGTGCCCGTCCGGCTCGGCGACACGGAACTCGCCGCTCTCCAGGCCATCGATGACGCGGTTGACCACCGGCCGGGTCGACCCCTCGATCTCGTCGAGCGTCAGCGTGGCGCGGCGCTCGAAAGCGCTGTCGATGGTGAACTTCAGCTCGTCGGCGCTGGGCACGGCCACCGGCTTGGCGCGCAGCGGCTTCGGTGCGGGCTTGGCGGGCTTGCTCGCCACGGTCGGCGCCGCAGGCTTTGCGGCAACCGGCTTGGCCGTCTTCTTGGGGGCCGCCGTCTTGGCAGCGGACTTCTTGGCGGCAGGCTTCTTGGTGGCCATCAGCGGGGGTCTCCAGGCGGGGTATCGGGGTCCAGGCAGGCCTGCAGCGCGGCCTGCAACGCCTGGCGGGCGGCGTCGGGCAACGGCAGGTTGTGCTCGTCGGTGATGTGGAACAGATCCTCGGCGCGCTCGCCGAAGGTGGCGATGCGCGCGTCGTGCACGCGCAGGTGCTGCCGGCGCAGCACCTGGGCCACGTCCGACAGCAGCCCGGGGCGGTCCGGCGCGACCAGGCTGAGCCGGGTCAGGCGGCCGTCGAGGCTTTCGCGGAATTCGATGCGCGGGGCGAAGCGGAAATGCCGCAGCTGGCGCGGCACCACCCGCCGCGCCGGGCGCAGCCGCGCCAGGTCGCCGGCCAGCGCCTCGCGCAGTCCGGCCTGCAACTGCGCGATGTCGCCGCTGGCGAAGGCGTCGGCCGGCATCACCTCGAAGGTGTCGAAGATCGCCCCGTGCGGGGCGTCGAGCACGCGCGCGCGATGGATGCCGTAGCCGAGCCGGTCCAGGGTCATCACGATCGCGGCGAACAGGCCGTCGCGGTCCGGCGAATACACGAACACTTCCAGCGCCGCGTCGTCGGGGGTGACCGGGCGCACCTTGACCAGGGTGCCACCGAGTTCCACCTCCATCAGCGAGGTCGCCTGCCAGGCCAGTTGCTCGGGACGGAAGCGCAGGAAGCTCTCGTCCGGCATGCCGGCGAACTGGCGGTCGATGATGGCGTCGTCGTGGCCCTGGATGTGCATCAGCGCGCGCGCGGCCTCGCGCGCCTCCTGCAGGCGCTCGGCCACCGGCAGCGGATGCTCCAGGCCTTCGCGCAGGGCGCGGCGCGCGGCGAAGTACAGATCGGCCAGCAGCCGGTCCTTCCACGCATTCCACAGCTTGGGGCTGGTGCCGGCGATGTCGGCGCAGGTCAGCAGGTACAGATAGTCCAGGCGCTCGCGGTCGCCGACCAGGCTGGCGAAGCGATGGATCACCTCCGGATCGGCGATGTCCTGCTTCTGCGCGGTCACCGACATGCGCAGATGCTGCTCGACCAGCCAGGCGACCAGCTCGGTGTCGGCGGCGCTGAGCGCGTGCGCGGCGCAGAACGCGCGCGCATCCACCGCGCCCAGCTCCGAATGGTCGCCGCCGCGGCCCTTGGCGATGTCGTGGAACAGGCCGGCCAGCAGCAGCAGTTCCGGCTTGCGCAGCCGCGGCCAGACTTCATGCGCGATGGAGAAGCGTTCGTCGGCGCGCGCGTTGGCGAACACCGCCATGTTCTTCAGCACCATCAGCGTGTGCTGGTCGACCGTGTACACGTGGAACAGGTCGAACTGCATGCGCCCGGACACCTGCGCGAACGCCGGGATCCACTGCCCGAGCACGCCCAGCCGCGCCATCCGGGTCAGCGTCTGCACCGCGCGCGGGCCACGCAACAGCGCCAGGAAGCGCTCGCGCGCGGTCGGGCTGGCGCTGGCGTAGGCCGGCAGATGCGGCAGCGCCTCGGCCAGCGCGCGCGCGGTCAGCGAATGCAGGCCGCGGATCTCGCCGTGCGCGGCCCAGGTGGCGAACAGCGCGAACACCTGCACCGGATCGGCCTGCGGCCAGCGCTCGTCGTCGGCGGCCAGATAGCCACGGCGCAACGAGAAGCCGCCGTCCAGCGGCTGCGGCTGCGCTTCGCCGTCGAACTGTTCCTCGAAGCGCTGCAGCAGCCGGTCGCTGAGCCGGCGCACGATCGCCGCGCTGCGATAGAAGCGCTGCATCATCTTTTCGACGCCCAGACTCTCGACGTCGTCGGAGAAGCCCAGGCGCTGCGCCAGGGTCTTCTGGTAATCGAAGCGCAGGCGCTCTTCCGGACGGTTGGCGACCAGGTGCAGCCCGTAGCGCAAGCGCGCCAGTTCGCGGCGCTCGCGGCGCAGCGCGGCGGCCTCGTCGCCGCCGACGTGGCCGAGCCCGATCAACGGCTCCAGGTCGCGCACGCCGAATGCGCGCAGCGCCATCCAGCCCAGCGTATGCAGGTCGCGCAGGCCGCCGGGGCCGTCCTTGATATCCGGCTCCAGGTTGTCGGCGGTGTCGCCGAAGCGCTGGTGGCGGGCCTGCAGCTCCTCGCGCTTGGCCATGAAGAATTCGCGCGGCGGCCACACCCGCTGCGGAGCGATGGCCGCCGCCAGCGCCGCCTTGGCGGCGGCGTCGGCCTGCAGCGGGCGCGCCTCGATCAGCGCGGTCAGCACGGTCTGGTCGGCGCAGGCCGCGGTGCACTGCGCGGCCGAGCGCACCGCATGGCTCACCGGCACGCCGGCGTCCCACAACAGCGGGAACAGCCGTGCCAGCGCCGGTTCGCAGGCGGGATCGAGGTCGCCGAACACCAGCAGGTCGATGTCCGAGCGCGGGAACAGTTCGCCACGGCCATAGCCGCCAACCGCGAACAACGCCAGCCCGGCCTCGCGCGGCACGCAGCGGCTCCAGGCGTGGCGGATCAACTGGTCGAGCGCGCGCGCGCGCAGCGCCAGCAGGCGATCGATGTCATCGCCCTGGTCGAAACGCTTGCTCAGCCGCGCATCGGTCTGCGCCAGCAGTTGCCGGACCGCAGCCGCCCAACCGGCGTCGTCGACGCCGGCACCGGGCATGCCGGCATCGGCACCGGCCGGCAGCAGGCTCACGGTTCGCCGAGGCCGCCCGGCGACAGGGTCAGGACCTCCACCCCATCCTCGGTGACGGCGACCATGTGCTCCCATTGCGCGGAGAGCTTGCGGTCCTTGGTCACCACGGTCCAGCCGTCCGGCAGCACGCGGGTGTAGCGCGTGCCCTCGTTGATCATCGGCTCGATGGTGAAGGTCATGCCCGGCTTCAGCACCAGGCCATCGCCCGGCCGGCCGTAGTGCAGCACCTGCGGTTCGTCGTGGTAGACCTTGCCGATGCCGTGGCCGCAGTACTCGCGCACCACGCTGAAGCGCTCGCTCTCGGCGTACTGCTGGATCGCATGGCCGACGTCGCCGAGCGTGGCGCCCGGCTTCACCGCGCGGATACCGCGCCACATCGCCTCGTAGGTGGCCTCGATCAGGCGCCGCGCCATCACCGACGGCGTGCCGACGCAGTACATGCGGCTGGTGTCGCCATGCCAGCCGTCCTTGATCACGGTGACGTCGATGTTGACGATGTCGCCGTCCTTCAGGACCTTGCTGTCGCTGGGGATGCCGTGGCAGATGACATTGTTCACCGACGTGCACACGGTCTTCGGGTAGCCGCGGTAGCCGACGTTGGCCGGGACGGCGCCCTGCACCTTGACGATATGGTCGTGGCAGATGCGGTCCAGCTCGGCGGTGGTGACGCCGGGCTTCACGTACGGGCCGATCAGGTCCAGTACCTCGGCGGCCAGGCGGCCGGCCACGCGCATCTTCTCGATGTCCTGCGGAGTTTTCAGATTGACGGTCATGGTCGTCATTATCGCTCATCCCGGCGCTGGCTGAACGCGCCGGGCGCATTGCCGGGTTTTTGGCACGCCGGCGCGGTCGCCGCTGCCTTCATCGCACTGAACACGGCGCCCTGTGGCGGTCATCCCATGTGAAAACTGGATAACGATCCATAAATATGTGAACTGGCGCGCATTTTGCACCTGGCGGTGGCACCGGCGGTTGTCCGCCCTCACCGAAGAACCCTGCCATGTACCTCTTCCATCGCGTTCTCGCCTTCCTCGTGCTGTTCGCCGCCGGGACCGGCCTGGCCTGGGCCCAGTCCGACTCGCGCACCTTCAACGTCAAGATTCAGATCACCAGCGTCTGCGACATCCAGACCGCGCCCACCGACGTCGATTTCGGCAGCGTCAATTCCACCCAGACCGCGATCAACAGCACCGGCACCTTGAACGTGCGCTGCACCTCCGGCACGCCGTACAACATCGCGCTGAACGCCGGTTCCGGCTCCGGCGCCACGGTCACCACCCGCACCATGGGCAGCGCCGACGCCAGCAACACCGCACGCGTGCCGTACGCGCTGTACCGCAATGCCGCGCGCACCCAGAACTGGGGCTCCACCATCGGCACCGACACCCAGGCCGGCACCGGCAATGGTGCAGTGCAACCGATCACCGTCTACGGCCAGGTCGCCAGCACCAACTACCCTGCCGGTTCGTACAGCGACGTCGTCACCGCCACCGTCACCTGGTAACCGGAGCCGCCTGCATGCGTTCGCGACTGTCTTCTTTCCTGCGCCTGCCGGCGCTCGCCGCGCTGTGGCTGGCGGCGGCCGGCGCGGCTGTCGCGGCGAGCCTGCAGGTGGCGCCGACCTCGGTGTCGCTGCGTGCCGAGGAGACCGCGCAGGGCCTGTGGCTGAGCAACAGTGGCGACGTGCCGCTGCGCGCGCAGGTGCGCGTGTTCCGCTGGCAGCAGCGCGACAGCGAGGATGTGCTCGACCCCAGCGACCGCATCGCGCTCAGCCCGCCGATGCTGCAACTGGCGCCGCACGCGCGGCAACTGGTGCGGGTGATCCGCCTGGATCCCGCGCCCGGCGCGCACGAGGACGCCTACCGCATCCTGGTCGACGAGTTGCCCAGCCAGGATGCCGGCGCCAGCGCCAGCGCCGGGCTGCAGTTCGTGCTGCGCTATTCGGTGCCCGTGTTCCTGCAGCCAGCGGTGGCCACCGCGCCGGCGTTGCATGCGCGGCTGGTCCGCGACGGCGCGGGGGCGGCGCTGGAAGTGCGCAATGAGGGCAACGGCCACGCGCAACTGGTGGACCTGCAGTTCGTCGCCGGCGACGGCCGCCGCAGCGCGATCGCCGAAGGCCTGGCCGGCTACGTGCTGCCGGGCCAGCGCAAGCGCTGGCCGCTGCCGGCGGCGCTGGCGCAGACCCAGGGAACGTTCGAGGCAAGGATCAATGGCGAGCCGCGCGCGCAGTCGCTGGTCGTGGACGCCGCGGCGCCCTGAACTGCTGCTGGCGCTGTGGGCCGGCAGCGCCGCGCTCGCCGTGGCCCAGCCGCAGCCGCCGCCACGGCGCGAGGCGACCGCTCCGGCGCAGGAGACCCTGTACCTGGAGGTCACCCTGAACCAGACCCGCCAGCCCGGCCTGTTCCAGTTCCAACGCGACGGCGAGCAACTGCGCGCCAGCGCCGCCACCCTGCGCCAGCTCGGCCTGCGCGTGGACGGCAGCGACGCCAGCGCGGCGATCGCCCTGGGCGACCTGGACGGCGTGCGCTTCCGCTACGACGCCAGCCTGCAGCAGGTGACGATCGACGCGCCGGTGGCGCTGCTGGACGTCGCCACCACCCGCATCGACGCGCGCGGCGGCGTGCCGTCGCTGCCGGCGACCAGTTCACCCGGCGCATTGCTCGACTACGACCTCTACGCCAGCCGCCAGGGCGGCGCCAGCAATCTCACCGCCAGTGGCGAGCTGCGCGTGTTCGGTCTGGGCCAGGGCCTGCTGCGGCAGTCCTTCGTCGGCCGCGTGTACCGCGAGCCGCAGCAGGACTGGCGTGCCCAGACGATCCGCCTGGACACGCAATGGCAGTGGTCGCTGCCCGAGCGCATGACCAGCGTGGTGCTGGGCGACACCTTCAGCAGCAGCACCAGTTGGAGCCGCACCGTGCGCCTGGGCGGCGTGCGGGTGGGCAGCGACTTCGGCCTGCAGCCGTATCGCGCGATCACCCCGTTGCCGGAGTTCCTCGGCGAAGTGACGGTGCCGTCCAGCGTGGACCTGTACGTCAACGGCATCCGCCAGTACGGCGCGCAGCTGCCGGCCGGGCCGTTCCAGCTGTCCGCCGCGCCGGGCGTGGACGGCGCCGGCAATGCCCAGGTGGTGATCACCGACGCCTACGGCCGCACCCGCTCGCTGGCCTTTCCGTTCTATGCGACCCAGGACTTGCTGGCCAGCGGGCTGACCGACTGGTCGCTGGCGCTGGGCCGGGTGCGCGAGGAGTACGGCGTCGCCGATTTCGCCTATGCCGGCGACACCGTCGGCAGCGCCAGCTGGCGGCGCGGACTCGGCCCGCGCTTCACCGCCGAGGCGCATGCCGAGGCCGGCGCCGGCGTGCGCAACGCCGGGGTCGGCGGCCTGTGGCTGTTGCCGCGTGCCGGCGTGTTCGGCGCCTCGTTGGCGCACGGCGGTGCGGCCGAACAGCACGGCCTGCAGTACGCGCTGAGCTACCGCTGGAACAACGGCCGCTTCAACCTGGCGATGGATACCCAGCGCGCGCAATCCGGCTACCGCGACGTGGCCGCGCGCTACGGCGCCGCGCCGCCGCGGATCAGCGAGCGCGCCCTGTTCGGCAGCACCTGGGACGGCGTCGGCAACATCGCCCTGAGCTACGTGCGCCTGGCCTACCCCGACAGCGGCGACCAACGCTACGCCAGCCTGTTCTGGACCCGGGCCCTGCCGCGGCAGTCGTCGTTGAACCTGAGCATCAACCAGAACCTGGACCAGGCCAGCGACCGCAGCCTGTACCTGGGCTGGTCGATCGCGCTGGACGGCCGCCGCCAGGCCGGCGTGGCGATGCAGCGCATCGGCGCGCGCACCAGTGCGACGGCGGACCTCAGCCAGGCGGCGGCCGCCGACGGCGGCAGCGGCTGGCGGCTGCAGGCGCGCGGTGGGCAGGACGGCGGCGGCGGCTTGGCCGAGGCCAGCTGGCGTGGCGACAGCGCCCGCTACGCCGGCGGCATCGCCAGCGCCGGCGGCCAGCGCTACGCCTATGCAGAAGCGTCGGGCGGCGTGGCCTGGATCGGCGGCGGCTGGTTCCCTGGCAGCGATCTCGATCAGGCCTTCGCCCTGGTCTCCACCGGCGGCGTCGCCGACGTGCCGGTGCTGCTGGAGAACCGGCCGATCGGCCGCACCGATGCGCGCGGCTTCCTGCTGGTCACGCCGCTGCTGGCCTGGCAGCACAACCGGCTGTCGATCGATCCGATGCGCCTGCCGCCCGAGTTGCGGCCGGAGCAGGTCGACCAGATCGTGGTACCGCGCGATCGGACCGGGGTGGTGGTGGCGTTCCCGATCCGCCGCAGCGACGGCGTGCTGGTGCAACTGCACGACGCCGCCGACGCGCCGCTGCCGGTCGGCAGCCGGGTGCATGGACCGGGCGTCGACACCGTGGTCGGCTACGATGGCCAGGCCTATGTGGAAGGGCTCGCGCCCGGCCGCAACGACCTGGAGGTGGACATGCAAGGAAGCCGCTGCCGGTTCCGGATCGAGCGCCCGACGCAGGCGCCGCCCACCCGGCTGGGTCCGCTGCGCTGCCTGCCGGAGCGCACGCCGTGAGCGCGCGCGCCTGGCGGATATGGCTGCCGGCGCTGCTGCTGGTGGCCGCGGCGCTGCTGCCGCAGCGCGCTGCCGCGACCACCACCTGTACCGCGCAGGCCACGGCGGTGAGCTTCGGCACCCTCTCCGACACCGCCGCCACCGACGCCACCGCACAGATCCTGGTGACCTGCCAGACCGGCGCGATCAGCGTGCTCGGCACGATCTACGTGCGCATGTGCCTGAACATCGGCGAGGGCGCGCAGGGTGCCGGCCTCGGCATCACCCCGCGGCGCATGCTCAACCCGCTCAACGACAGCCTCGGCTTCCAGCTCTACCGCGACAGCGCGCGCAGCCTGATCTGGGGCAGCGCGCTGAGCGGTTCCACGCCGCTGCAGGTGGACCTGACCTATTCGTCGCTGGCGACCGGCGGCAGCGGCACCGGCACCTACACCATCTATGCGCGCGTCCCGTTGCAAAGCGGCATCGCCACCGGGACCTACCAGAACAGCTTCAGCGGCGTGTACACCAACCTGCAGTACCGCTACGACGAGCCGTTGGTCGGCAACCCCGCGGTGATTCCCACCTCCTGCACCACCGGCGGCAAGGGCGGCGGCACCTCGGTGCAGTTCCCGTTCGTGGCCAGCGCCACCGCCGCACCGACCTGCACCATCGCCAGCATCGCCGACCTGGACTTCGGCACCCAGTCCGGCCTGATCGACAACCCGCTGAACTACACCACCGTGCTCAGCATGAACTGCCGCTACCGCACCGCCTGGCAGGTGAGCCTGGACAATGGCCAGAACGCCAGCGGCAACGTGCGCCGCATGCGCAGCGCCAGCGGCCAGTACCTGACCTATGAGCTGTACCGCGACGCTGCGCGCACCCAGCGCTGGGGCAGCACCCTGAATACCGATACCCAGACCGGCACCGGGACCGGCAGCGCACAGGCGCTGACCCTGTACGGGCAGGTCCCGGCCCGGCAGACGCCCGCCCCGGGCAGCTACAGCGACGTGGTCAAGGTCACCGTCACCTACTGAGGCCTGAACGGCGCCAGCGTGCCGGTCAAGTTGTCGTGGCGAGGGCCGCTATTGGCTGTGTCCTCCCCGGAGTCCCGCTCGATGACTGCGCCGTTCCTGCGACCGCTGCTGCTGGCGAGCCTGTGCGTGGCCGGCGTCGACGCGGCGGCGCAACCCGCCGTCGGCACCGGCGGCGCGATGTTGCGGATCGGTATCCGTATCGAACGCAGTTGCGAGATCGGCGCCCCGGCGCGTCCGCAACCCGGGGCACTGCCGACGGTCGCCTGCAACCGCCCGCTGGCCTACCAGGTCAGCATCGACGGCACACCCGCGCCCGGCGCCGGCATGGCGTTGGCCTTGAGCCTGCCCGCCGCCGGCATCACGCCGCGCACGTCGGCGGGCTACGCCACGGTCGCGTTCTGATGGGCAGCGCCCGCGCGCGCCTGCTGCCGGCGCTGCTGCTGGCGCTGGCCGGCAGTGCTGGCGCGGCCGGGGTCCGGATCAGTCCGACCCTGGTGCAACTGGCACCCGGCGAGACCAGCACCGACATCTGGCTGAGCAATACCCAGGACCGCCACTGGCAGGCGCAGGTCACGGTGTACCGCTGGCGGCAGAGCGACGGGATGGACGACCTGGAGAGCACCGACGAGGTCCGCGCCAGCCCGCAATCGATCGACATCCCCGCGCAGGGGCGGCAACTGCTGCGGCTGGTGCGTACCGGCCCTGCGAGCGCCAACGAAGGCGCCTACCGCCTGGTGCTGGAGGAACGCATCGCCCCACCCGACACCGGCGCGCCTGCCACGCAGGGCGCTCCGTTGCTGCTGCGCTATTCCACGCCCGTGTTCCTGAGCCCTGCGGACCCGGCAGCCGCACCGCGCCTCAGCACCCACCTGATCGCCGGCGCGCGCGGGCCAGAGCTGGTGGTGCACAACCGCGGCAGCGCCCACGCCCGGCTCAGCGACCTGAGCTTCGTCGGCGCCGACGGCCGCACCCAGACCCTGTTCCCCAGCCTCGCCGGCTACATCCTGGCCGGCGACTACAAGCGCTGGCCGCTGCCGGCCGCCGCGGCCGCGCCCGGCGGCCGCTTCGCGGCACGGCTCGACGACCAGGCGCCACTGCAGCCGCTGCCCGCCGAGTGAACCGCCCGGCGCATTGCGCCACCGCCGTCCGCCAGGTATAGTGCGCGGCTTCGTCGTGCCTGTCATCGGCCGATAGACCGTCCACGCCGGACGCACCGGCGAATTCACACCTGCCGCCATCGCCCGTGCCGGGGTGCTCCGCAAGGAGTTCGGCCACGGAGGCGGCAGGGAGGCCCAACCCCGGAATCGTCGTGCGGCCCGCAAGGCCGCCGTCATGCGCGCGCTTCACCCATTCCTGCCCGCGCACGGCCGGTTCCCCATCAGGAGTCACTGCAATGCCTCAGGTCACCATGCGTCAGATGCTGGAAGCCGGCGTCCACTTCGGCCACCAGACCCGCTACTGGAACCCCAAGATGGCGCCGTACATCTTCGGCGCGCGCGGCAAGATCCACATCATCAACCTCGAGAAGACGGTTCCGCTGTTCAACGACGCGATGAACTTCATCTCCAGCGTCGCACAGAAGCGCGGCACCATCCTGTTCCTGGGCACCAAGCGCAGCGCCCGCGACGCGGTGAAGGAAGAAGCCGAGCGTTGCGGCCAGCCGTTCATGACCCAGCGCTGGCTGGGCGGCACGCTGACCAACTTCCGCACCGTCAAGCAGTCGGTGGCGCGTCTGAAGGAGCTGGAAGCGGCCGAGACCGACGGCACCTTCGACAAGCTGGTCAAGCACGAAGTGCTGACCCTGCGCCGCGAGCGCGACAAGCTGGAAGCCTCGCTGGGCGGCATCAAGGAAATGAACCGTCTGCCCGACGCCCTGTTCGTCATTGACATCGGCCATGAAGACATCGCCATCAAGGAAGCCAAGAAGCTCGGCATCCCGGTGATCGCGGTGGTCGACACCAACTACAACCCGGACCTGGTCGACTACGCCATCCCGGGCAACGACGACGCCATCCGCGCCGTGCAGCTGTACGCCCGTGCCGCCGCCGACGCCGTGCTGGAAGGCAAGGCCGCTGCGCCGAACGCCGCCAGCGTGCGCGAGGAAGAGTTCGCCGAGGGCGCCGACGACAAGGGCCGCGGCCCGCGCAAGAACGGCAAGAAGGCCGAAGAGACCGCTCCCGCCGCCGAGTAACCGGCGCGCCATGCGGCTGCGCGATCATGCGCAGCCGCCGCCCGGCGCGTTCGGCGCGCCCGGCTTCGCGAGCGCCGCCTGCGGCGCCCGCTTCCCAGATCTACCGGCCGGCCGCAAGCCGGCCTTTTCCCACCTTTCGTGAGGACATCCCGTGGAAATCACTGCTTCCCTGGTCAAGGAACTGCGCGAGCGCACCGGCGCCGGCATGATGGAGTGCAAGAAGGCACTCACCGAGAACGCCGGCAACATCGACAACGCCGCCGAGTGGCTGCGCAAGTCGGGCCTGGCCAAGGCCGACAAGAAGGCCGACCGCGTCGCCGCCGAAGGCCGCATCGCGATGGCCCAGGACGGCGGCAAGGCGGTCCTGGTCGAAATCAACTCCGAGACCGACTTCGTCGCCAAGGACAACAACTTCCTGGCCTTCACCGACGCCGTCGTCCAGGCCGCCCTGGCCTCCGGCGCCGCCGACGTCGAAGCGCTGAAGAGCGCCAAGCTGCCCAGCGGCGAGACCGTCGAGGAAGCCCGTGCCGCGGTCATCGCCAAGGTCGGCGAGAACGTGCAGGTGCGCCGCCTGGTGCGCATCGACAGCGCCAACAACGTCGCCGCCTACGTGCACGGCGGCCGCATCGGCGTGCTGGTCGAGGTCAAGGGCGGCGACGCCGACCTGGCCCGCGGCATCGCCATGCACATCGCGGCGATGAACCCGCCGCACGTCAAGGCGTCCGACGTCCCGGCCGAGTTCGTGGCCAAGGAAAAGGAAATCGAGCTGGCCAAGATGTCGGAGAAGGACAAGGCCAAGCCGGCCGACATCCTGGAGAAGATCATCAGCGGCAAGATCGCCAAGATCGTCAACGAGGTCACCCTGTACGGCCAGCCCTACGTGCTGAACACCGACCAGACCGTGGAGCAGGCGGTGAAGGCCGCCGGCGCCGACGTGGTCGGCTTCCAGCGCCTGGCAGTGGGCGAAGGCATCGAGAAGGTGGTGGAAGACTACGCCGCCGAAGTGATGAAGCAGGCCGGCCTGGCCTGATCCCGCGCCCGGGAAGAAAAGAGCCGCGCTTGTCGCGGCTTTTTTTTTACGGGTGTACGCTGCGCAGGCCGGGACAGGCCGCTCCCCCACCTCTCATTCCATGCCGTATCGGAAGTGCATGCATCCTGAACTCGAAGCGATCCTGAGTCACTCCCGCGACCTGCCCTCGCCCCCCGGCGTTGCCTTGCGCATCATCGAACTGGCGCAGGATGCGGACGTGGACCTGGCCGCGACCGCCGATGCGATCGCCATGGACATGGCATTGAGCGCGCGCATGCTGCGCATCGCCAATTCCCCGCTGTACGCCAGCCGACGCCGCGTCGACAACCTGGGCCAGGCGCTGACCATGCTTGGCCTCAACGCCGCGCTGAGCCTGGCCCTGGGCTTCTCGATGGTGCAGAGCCTGCGCGGCGGCAGCGGCGAGCCGCAGGAACGGCTGTGGCGACGCAGCGTGCTGGCGGCACTGGCCAGCCGCCTGCTCGGCCAGGCCGCGGGGTTGCGCAAGCACGAGGAGCTGATGCTGGCCGGGCTGCTGCAGGACATGGGCGCACTGGCCCTGCTGCACGTCTGCCACGACCAGTACGCCACCCTGCTGCACGAGGCGGCCGGCGATCCGCAACGGCTGAGCGCGCTGGAGCGCGAGCACCTGGGCGCCGACCGCGCCGAGGTCGGCGCCTGGCTGGCGCAGAAATGGAAGCTGCCCGCCTACCTGCAGCGCAGTATCGGCGGCGGCGGCACTGCCGGCGCCGCGACCGAACCCTTCGACACCTGCGTGCGCCTGTCCGGCGCCGTCGCCGACATCTGGCTCGGCGACGATCCTGAAGCCGCGCGCACCCACGCCATGCAGTGCGCCTATCGCGACCTGCAACTGGACAGCCGCCGCTTCGACGAGGTGGTGGGCCACATCGCCGAGGCGCTGCCGACGGTCAGCCCGATCTTCGACGTGCGCATCGCCCAGCCGGAACGGGTCGACGCGATCATCAGCCATGCCCGCGAGCTGATGGTGCTGCGCAACCTGCGCGAAGTGCAGGAAGCCAACCGCGTGCGCCAGCGCGCCGACGAGTACGAGCAGCACGCACGGCGCCTGGCGGAACAGGCCAGCCGCGATGCCCTCACCGGCGTGTTCAACCGGCACCAGCTGGACACTTTGCTCAAGCAGCAGTTCGAACTGGCCAATCGCCACGACTGGCCGCTGTCGGTGGCCTTCATCGATCTGGACGATTTCAAGAAGATCAACGACGCGCACGGGCACCTGGTCGGCGACCAGGTCCTGCGCGCATTCGCGCAGACCCTGCAGCCGATGCTGCGCGCCAGCGACACCGTGGCGCGCTTCGGCGGCGAGGAATTCCTGGTGCTGTTGCCCAACACCGGCGAAGAGGCCGCGCTGGGCGTGATGCGGCGCATCCTCGCCGAGATCGCGCAGCGGCCGATGGCCGACACCAAGCAGGGGCCGCTGCACATCAGCTTCTCCGCGGGCGTGGCCACCCAGGGCGGCCGCGAGCGTTTCAACAGCGCGCAGGAACTGCTGCAGGCGGCCGACGACATGCTGTACAGCGCCAAGCACGGCGGTCGCAATCGCGTCACCGCGCGTTCGTCCGGCGAGGCGCAACGCTGAAGCATCGCCGGCGGCACAGACGCGCTGGCGCGCATCGGCTAAAATCGTGTGGTTTGCCCGTCATCCCCCAACGAGGTCGCCATGTCCCAGCTCGCCTATCGCCGTATCCTGTTGAAACTGTCCGGCGAAGCGCTGATGGGAGACGGGGACTACGGCATCGACCCGAAGATCATCAATCGCCTCGCCCATGAGGTGATCGAGGCGCAGCAGGCCGGCGCGGAAGTGGCGCTGGTGATCGGCGGCGGCAACATCTTCCGCGGCGCCGGTCTGGCCGCCAACGGCATGGACCGGGTCACCGGCGACCACATGGGCATGCTCGCCACCGTCATCAACGCGCTGGCGATGCAGGACGCGCTGGAGAAGCTCGGCGCCAAGGTGCGGGTGATGAGCGCGATCAAGATCAACGACGTGTGCGAGGACTTCATCCGCCGCCGTGCGATCCGCCACCTGGAAAAGGGCCGCATCGCGATCTTCGCCGCGGGCACCGGCAACCCCTTCTTCACCACCGACTCCGGCGCCGCGCTGCGCGCGATCGAGATCGGTGCCGACCTGCTGCTGAAGGCGACCAAGGTCGACGGCGTGTACGACAAGGACCCGAAGAAGCACGCCGACGCCGTACGCTTCGACAGCCTGACCTACGACGAGGTCATCGCCCGCAACCTGGAAGTGATGGACACCGCCGCCTTCGCCCTGGCCCGCGACAGCGACCTGCCGCTGCGCATCTTCAACATGGGCCAACCCGGCGAACTGCTGAAGATCCTGCGCGGCGCCGAGATCGGCACGTTGGTGAAGGGAAGGGGCTGACGCCGCGGGAATAGGGAATCGGGAGTGGGGAATCGCAGAGCGTTGCGCACTGCAGCATTGGCGCTGGCCACGATCCCCCGCCACATTGGCGTTCAGTTGGGCGCGCCGGAATCCGCCCTTGCCATTCCCCATTCCCGATTCCCTACTCCCGGCAGGCTATAATCGTCCGATTCAGATTCAGCACGGACACCGGCGATGCTCAACGAAATCAAGCAAGACGCACAGACCCGCATGGCCAAGAGCATCGACGCGCTGCGTCATGCGCTCATCAAGGTGCGCACCGGCCGCGCGTCGACCGCCTTGGTCGAGCACCTGAAGGTCAACTACTACGGCTCGGACATGCCGCTGAGCCAGGTCGCCAGCGTGGCCGTCGCCGACGCCCGCTCGCTGACCATCACCCCGTGGGAAAAGCAGATGGTCGGTGCGGTCGAGAAGGCGATCCTGGCCTCGGACCTGGGCCTGACCCCGAACACCGCCGGCACCACCATCCGCCTCAACCTGCCCGCGCTCACCGAGGAGCGCCGCCGCGAGCTGTCCAAGGTCGTGCACGGCGAAGGCGAGGACACCAAGGTCGCGATCCGCAACATCCGTCGCGACGCCAACCAGCAGGTCAAGGATCTGCTGAAGGACAAGAAGGTCACCGAGGACGAGGCCCGCGCCAGCGAGGACGACATCCAGAAGCTGACCGACAAGGCGATCAAGGACGTGGACGACGTGGTCAAGGGCAAGGAACAGGAACTGATGGCGGTCTGAGCCTGCGCCTGCCGGCCATGCCTTCCGACCCCATCCCCATGTCCCTGCCCCGCCACCTGGCCATCATCATGGATGGCAACGGCCGCTGGGCGCAGCGCCGCCGCCGGCCGCGCGTGATCGGCCACCGCGCCGGCGCGCGTGCGGTCAACCGCACCATCGACTTCTGCCTGGAGCGCGGCATCGGCGCGCTGACCCTGTTCGCCTTTTCCAGCGAGAACTGGGGGCGCCCGCAGGAGGAAGTGGACGCGCTGATGAAGCTGTTCCTGCACGCGCTCGACCGCGAGGTCGAGGAACTGCAGCGGCGCGGCGTGCGCGTGCGCTTCATCGGCGACCGCGCGCGCTTCGCGCCGTCGCTGTGCGAGCGCATGGCCCAGGCCGAGGCGCGCACCCGCGACAACCAGGCGCTGCACCTGTCGATCGCCGCCAGCTACGGCGGCCGCCAGGACATCGCCCTGGCCGCGCGCGCGCTGGCCGAGGACGTCGCCGCCGGACGCCTGCGCCCGGAGCAGATCGACGAGGACGCGCTGTCGGCGCGCATGGCGCTGGCCGACCTGCCGCCGCCGGACCTGTTCATCCGCACCGGCGGCGACCTGCGCATCAGCAACTTCCTGCTGTGGCAGCTGGCCTATACCGAACTGTGGTTCACCGAGACCCTCTGGCCCGAGTTCGGCCCCGAGGTGCTGCAACAAGCCCTGGACGACTACGCCCGCCGCGAGCGACGTTTCGGCCTCACCAGCGCGCAGGTCGCCGAAGCGGCGACGGAGAACGTTTCCGCATGACCCGTACCCGCGTCATCGCCGCGCTGATCATGGCCCCGCTGGCCATCTGCGCCATCCTGCTGCTGCCGACCCAGTGGCTGGTCGCGCTGGCCGCCCTGATCTTCCTGATCGGCCTGTGGGAATGGCTGAAGCTGGCCGAGGTCGACGACACCCTGCCGCGCACCATCCTGCTGATGCTCAACCTGCTGCTGATGGTGCTGCTGGTGTGGGCCTCGGCCGGCTCCCTGGTGCTGTTCCAGCTGACCACCCTGATCGGCGCCGGCTGGTGGTGCGTGGCCTTGCTGTGGCTGGGCTTCTACCGCTTCGGCTCCGACCACGCCACCTACGCGCGGGTGTTCAAGCTCGCCGCCGGCACCCTGGCGATCGTACCGGCCTGGGCCGCGCTGGGCCTGATCCACGCCAGCGAGCCCAACGGCCACCGCTGGCTGCTGACCGCGCTGGCGACGGTGTGGGCCGCCGATTCCGGCGCGTATTTCGCCGGCCGCCAGTTCGGCAAGCACAAGCTGGCGCCGCGGATCAGCCCCAACAAGACCGTGGAAGGCCTGGTCGGCGGCCTGCTGGCCGGCCTGATCGTGGCCGCCGGTTTCGGCTGGCTGGCCGGGGTGACCCTGCCGCACCTGCCCGGGCTGCTGATCGTGGCCGCGGTCAGCGTGCTGGCCTCGGTGGTCGGCGACCTGTTCGAGAGCCTGCTCAAGCGCCACGTCGGCGCCAAGGACTCGGGCAACGTGATTCCCGGTCACGGCGGCGTGCTGGACCGGATCGACGGCGTGCTGGCGGCGCTGCCGATCTTCGCGCTGGGCAAGGACATCTTCGGGTTCTGAGCCAGTGAACACGCAACGCAGCAAGACCCCAGCGGTCCGCACCATCGCCGTGCTCGGCGCCACCGGCTCGATCGGCGCCTCGGCGCTGGACGTGATCGCGCGCCATCCGCAGCGCCTGCGCGCCGGCGTACTGGCCGCCGGGCGCAACGTCGACGCGCTGCTGGCGCTGTGCGCCACGCACCGTCCCGCGCATGCGGTGATCGCCGATCCGGCGCTGTACCCGGCGCTGCGCGACGGCCTGCGCGCGGCCGGGCTGTCGACCCAGGCGCATGCCGGCGACGCCGCACTGGACCAACTGGTGGCCAGCGACGCCTGCGACAGCGTGGTCGCCGCCATCGTCGGCGCGGCCGGCCTGGCCTCGACCCTGGCCGCGGCCCGCGCCGGCAAGCGTCTGCTGCTGGCCAACAAGGAAGCGCTGGTGCTGGCCGGCGAACTGGTCACCGCCGCGGCGGCCGCGGCCGGCGCCGAGATCATCCCGATCGACAGCGAGCACAACGCCATCTTCCAGTGCCTGCGCTCGCGCCAGACCGGTGCCGAGGTGCGGCGGGTGCTGCTGACCGCCTCCGGCGGCCCGTTCCGCGGCTGGGACCGCGCGCGCCTGCAGGCGGTGACCCCGGCGCAGGCCGTGGCGCACCCGAAGTGGTCGATGGGGCCGAAGATCTCCGTCGATTCGGCGACGTTGATGAACAAGGGCCTGGAGGTGATCGAGGCCCACCACCTGTTCGCGCTGGCGCCCGAGCGCATCGAGGTGCTGGTGCACCCGCAGAGCCTGGTGCATTCGCTGGTCGAGTTCATCGACGGTTCGACCCTGGCGCAGATGGGCCTGCCGGACATGCGCACCACCCTGGCGGTGGGCCTGGGCTGGCCGGACCGCATCGCCTCCGGGGTCGCCGGGCTGGACCTGCTGACGCAGGGCCGGCTGGATTTCGAGGCGCCGGACCTGGACGCTTTCCCCTGCCTGGGCCTGGCCTGGCGCGCGATGCAGGCCGGCGGCAGCGCCCCGGCGATCCTGAATGCGGCCAACGAAGTGGCTGTTTCAGCCTTTCTTCAGGGCCGGATCGGTTTCCTATCGATTCCTGCGCTGGTCGAGAACGCCCTGACCGAGCTGCCTGCGGTCGCGGCCGATTCCCTGGACGCATTGCTGGCGGCGGATGCGCACTCGCGCAAGATCACCGAACTCGCCATTGCCCGCCACTTCGCCCATGCTTGATCCCCACGCCGCCATGAGTCACGCGCATGGGTAATGTCGTCGGCTCCATCTGGTGGATGCTGGTCAGCCTGGGCATCCTGGTGACCTTCCACGAGTTCGGCCATTTCTGGGTCGCCCGCCGCTGCGGGGTCAAGGTGCTGCGCTTCTCGGTGGGCTTCGGCAAGCCGCTGTGGTCGCGCTACGACCGCCACGGCACCGAGTTCGCGATCGCCGCGATTCCGCTCGGCGGCTATGTGAAGATGCTCGACGAACGCGAGGGCGAGGTGGCCCCGGCCGAGCGTGCGCAGGCCTTCAACAACAAGAGCGTGTGGCAGCGCATCGCCATCGTCGCCGCCGGCCCGATCGCCAACCTGATCCTGTGCGTGGCGTTCCTCTGGGCGATGTTCGTGATCGGCAAGCAGGATTACGCGCCCATCGTCGGCCGCGCCGAGGGCCTGGCGCAGCAGGCCGGATTCCAGCCCGGCGAGCGCATCGTCCGCGTCGGCGACCGCGACGTCGCCACCTGGAGCGAGGCCGCCATGCAGTTGACCGTCGCCGCCATGGACCGCGAGGACGTGCCGGTGCAGACCGAGGACGCGCAGGACGGCGCCAGCCATACCCGGACCCTGCGCCTGTCGCAGCTGCCGGTCGGCTTCGACGAGCAGCAGGTGCCGGCCCTGGCCGGCCTGACCTGGCGCTTTACCCTGCAGCCGGCAGTCATCGCCAACGTCACCGCCGGCTCGGCCGCCGACGGCGTGCTGCGCCCCGGCGACCGCGTGCTGGCGGTGGACGGCACCCCGATCACCAGCGCCGACCAGGTCGCAACGCAGGTGCAGGCCCTGGGCCGCGGCGGCGGCAACGGCCTGATCGAGGTCGAGCGCAACGGCGAGCGCCTGGCCCTGGACGTCCATCTCAAGCAGGCCGCCGGCCCCGGCGCGCCGCGCTGGACGCTGGGCGTGGCCATCGGCGAGCAGCGCCGCCCGGCCTACGACGCCACCCTGCGCTACGGCCCGCTGGCGGCGATCCCGGTCGCCTTCCGCGAGACCGGCCGGCTGGCCGGCGACACGCTCGGCATCCTGCGCCGCATGCTGACCGGCGAGGCCTCGCTGAAGAACGTGTCCGGCCCGATCACCATCGCCAAGGTCGCCAACGTCTCGGCCAAGCAGGGCCCGGACTGGTTCCTGAATTTCCTGGCGCTGCTGTCGCTGAGCCTGGCGATCATGAACCTGCTGCCGATCCCGATCTTGGACGGCGGGCACTTGCTGTATTACCTTATCGAGTTGGTCAAGGGCAGCCCGCTGAGCGAGCGCGCCATGGCGGCGGGGCAATTCGTGGGCCTGACGTTGCTGGCAGGACTGATGGGGTTGGCGTTCTACAACGACCTTTTCGGCCAGGCCCTGCGATGACCCGCGCCGATCCACTCGACCCGCTGTCGTCTTGCGCCGGCGCCCATGCAACAACGATATCGACCTCTACCGGACGTGACATGACGAGATTTCCCACTCGCCGCCTGCTTGCCCTCGCCCTCGCCGCCAGCCTCAGCCTGCCGGCCCTGGCCCAGGTAGCGGAGCCCTTCACCGCCAGCGACATCCGCGTCGACGGGCTGCAACGCATTTCGTCCGGCACCGTGTTCACCTACCTGCCGGTGGAACGCGGCGACACCGTGGACGAGGCCAAGGTCGCCGAGGCGATCCGTGCCCTTTACCGCACCGGCTTCTTCGAGGACGTGCGCGTCGACCGCCAGGGCAACATCCTGGTGGTCACGGTCAAGGAGCGTCCGGCGATCAACAAGCTGACCGTCACCGGCAACAAGGACATCAAGAGCGAGGAACTGCTCAAGGGCCTGTCCGACATCGGCCTCAGCGAAGGCGGCACCTTCGACCGGCTGAGCCTGGACCGGGTGACCCAGGAGCTGACCCGCCAGTACAACAACCGCGGCAAGTACAACGTCGAGATCACCCCGACGGTGAGCCCGCTGGACCGCAACCGCGTCGACGTGGCCATCGCGATCAAGGAAGGCAAGGCGGCCAAGATCCGCCACGTCAACCTGATCGGCACCGAGAAATTCCTCAACAAGGACATCCTGGAGAACTGGGAGTCGCGCGAGCACAACTGGCTGTCCTGGTACCGCCGCGACGACCAGTACTCCAAGGAAAAGCTGTCCGGCGACCTGGAGAAGCTCAACTCCTGGTACTTGGACCGCGGCTACGTCGACTTCAGCGTCGACTCCACCCAGGTGGCGATCAGCCCCGACAAGCGCGACATGTACCTGACCGCCGGCATCACCGAAGGCGAGCAGTACAAAATTTCCGACATCAAGGTCACCGGCGACACCATCCTGCCGCAGGAAGAGATCGAGAAGCTGGTGATCCCCAAGGCCGGCGACACCTTCTCGCGCGCGCTGCTGGAATACAGCTCCGACGCCATCACCAACACCCTGAGCAACATCGGCTACGCCTTCGCCAAGGTCACCCCGATCCCGACCACCGACCGCGAGAAGCGCACGGTGGCGGTGAACCTGCAGGTGACGCCGGGCCCGCGCGTGTCGGTGCGGCGCATCGTGTTCCGCGGCAACACCCGCACCTCCGACGAAGTGCTGCGCCGCGAAATGCGCCAGTTCGAGGACACCTGGTACTCGCAGGCGGCGATCGACCGCTCCAAGATCCGCCTGCAGCGCCTGGGTTATTTCGAGTCGGTGGACGTGGAAACCCCGCCGGTGCCGGGCAGCAACGACAAGGTCGACGTGGTCTACAACGTCAAGGAAACCACCTCGGGCAGCTTCACCTTCGGCCTGGGCTATTCGCAGACCTACGGCGTCACCACCTCGGTGCAGCTGTCGCAGAACAACTTCCTCGGCGGCGGAAACCGCGTCGCGGTGGACGCCTCGCGCAGCAGCTACCAGGAGCGCTACGCGTTCTCCTACACCAACCCGTTCTTCACCGACGACGGCGTCTCGCTGGGCTACAACCTGTCGTGGCGCAAGCTGGACTACTCCGACTTCGGCACCGCGCAGTACAACAGCACCAATGGCGCGGCGCAGGTGATCTTCGGCGTGCCGATCACCGAGACCGACAGCGTCTCGCTGATGTTCGGCGTGGACAGCAACCAGATCACCACCTATCCGGGCTTCACCCCGCAGGCGATCATCAACTACATCGACGCGATCGGGACCAAGACCTTCCACGCCTGGCGCAGCGAGCTCGGCTGGGCGCGCGACACCCGCAACGACTACTTCATGCCCACCCGCGGCATGTACCAGCGTGTGGGCCTGGAAGCCACCCTGCCCGGTTCGACCGTGGAGTACTGGAAGCTCAACTACCAGATCTCCAAGTACTGGCCGATCTCGCCGGCGCTGGTGCTCAACACCCGCGCGGAGTTCGGCTACGGCGACAGCTACGGCAGCGACGTGTCGCGCGACATCTGCGGCACCTACACCAGCGATGCGCAAGGCACGACGACCTACAACCCGCAGGCCTGCAACGGCTCCAACCTGATCCGCAGCGTCACCGCCTCGGGCCTGCCGTTCTACGAGAACTTCTACGCCGGCGGCACCAACTCGGTCCGCGGCTTCGAGGACAACACCCTCGGCCCGCGCTCGGAGGCCACCGCCTCGTACCGCCGCGGCCAGCCGCTGGGCGGCTCGTTCAAGACCGTGGGCTCGGCGGAAATGTACTTCCCGAAGCTGTTCGACAGCCCGTCGGCGCGCATTTCGGCGTTCGTGGACGTCGGCAACGTGTTCAATGGCGTGGACAACTTCAAGTCCAACCAGTTGCGCGCCTCCACCGGTATCGCCCTGCTGTGGCGGGCCCCGGTCGGCCCGATCTCGATCAGCTATGCGATTCCGTTGAAGAAGGAAGACAACGACGAAATCGAGCGCCTGCAGTTCACCTTTGGTGGGCAGTTCTAAAAGAACTGCCCACCCGCTGCCAGGGCTGCGCCCTGGCAGCCAGGTTTTCGCGAAGCGAAAACCTGCTGGGGCTTGGCTTACCTAATCCCGGCGCCTTCAGCGCGCCCCGAGCGCGTCACCGCATTCGCGCTGACGCCCCACGATTCGCATTGCGAATCGCGGGCCCCGGCTCATCACTCTCCGAATCCCCGCGCCTTCGGCGCGCCCCCTTTACCAAAGGGGGGAGCGCGCCACCGCATTCGCGCTGACGCCCCACGATTCGCACTGCGAATCGCGGGCCCCGGCTCATCGCCTTCCGAATCCCCCCGCCTTCGGCGCGCCCCCTTTACCAAAGGGGGCTTTGCTCGAGTCGGTCGATCGTGGCTTGCAGGTGATCGAGCCTATTCGGCTTGGTGTACGCGAGCGGGTCCCACGCCCTACGCGGGCGTACGTATGACCGTGCTGGTGGCACACGGTAGAATCTCCCGGTGAATACTTCGACCTATACCGCTGACGAGATCGCCGAGCGTTTCGGCCTGCAGGTGCATGGCGACGGCAGCGTCGCGGTGCGCGGCGTGGCCACGCTGGCGCAGGCCGGCCCGGGACAGCTGAGCTTCCTGGCCAATCCCCGCTATCGTGCGCAACTGGCCGACAGCACGGCGGCGATCGTGGTGCTGCGTGCCGACGACGCCGAGGCGGCGCCGGGGACCGCACTGATCGCGCGCGATCCGTACGTCGCCTTCGCCAAGATCGCCGCGCTGTTCGACGTGGCCCCGCTGCGACCGCCCGGCATCCATCCCAGCGCCAGCATCGATCCCAGTGCGCAGGTCGCGGCCAGCGCGCACATCGGCGCGTTCGTCAGCATCGGCGCGCGCAGCGTCATCGGCGAGGGCTGCGTGATCGGCCCCGGCTGCGTGATCGGCGAAGACTGCCAGGTCGGCGCCGGCAGCGAACTGATCGCCCGCGTCACCCTGGTCACCCGGGTGCGTCTGGGCCAGCGCGTGCGCGTGCATCCCGGCGCGGTGCTCGGCGCCGACGGCTTCGGCCTGGCGATGGACGCCGGCCGCTGGATCAAGGTGCCGCAGCTCGGCGGCGTCCGCATCGGTGACGATTGCGAGATCGGCGCCAACACCTGCGTGGACCGCGGCGCGCTGGAAGACACCACCCTCGAAGAAGACGTGCGCCTGGACAACCTGGTGCAGGTCGCGCACAACGTGCACATCGGCGCGCACAGCGCCATCGCCGGCTGCACCGGCATCGCCGGCAGCGCCAAGATCGGCCGCTACGTGATGCTCGGCGGCGCGGTCGGCGTGGTCGGCCACCTGGAGATCTGCGACAAGGTCGTGGTCACCGGCAAGTCGGTCGTGCGCAACTCCATCCACGAGCCGGGCGAGTACTCGTCCGGCACCCCATTGACCGACAACCGCACGTGGCGCAAGAACGCCGCGCGCTTCAAACAGCTCGATGCCCTGGCCCGTCGCATCCTGTCTGTCAGCAAGGAGAAGGAATGAGCCACGATCAGCCCCTGCCGGACGCCACCCTGCCGGACATCAACCAGATCCGCGCACTGCTCCCGCACCGCTACCCGTTCCTGCTGGTGGACAAGGTGGTCTCGCTGGATTTCGAGAACCGCCGGATCGTCGCGCACAAGAACGTCAGCATCAACGAGCCTTACTTCCAGGGCCATTTCCCGGGCCAGCCGATCATGCCCGGCGTGCTGATCATCGAGGCGCTGGCGCAGGCCGGCGGCATCCTGACCCAGCTGGCGATGGGCCGCGACGCGCAGTCCAAGCTGTTCTACATGGTCAAGGTCGACAACGCCCGCTTCAACAGCCAGGTGGTGCCCGGCGACGTGCTGGAGCTGCACGTGGAAATCAAGCGAGTGATCCGCAACATGGCGGTGTACTACGGCGAGGCCAAGGTCAACGGCAAGGTCGTGGCCTGCGCCGAAGTGCTGTGCGCCGGCACCCGCGAATGACCCTGGCAGGAGACCTGCGATGAGCGCCAACGCTCCCCTGATTCACCCCTCCGCGATCATCGATCCCGGCGCGAAACTCGCCGCCGACGTGCGCGTCGGCGCCTTCACCGTGATCGGCGCCGAGGTGGAGATCGGCGAAGGCTGCGAGATCGGCTCGCATTGCAGCATCGTCGGCCCGACCCGGCTCGGCCGCGACAACCGCCTGGTCGGCCACGTCGCGCTGGGCGGCGACCCGCAGGACAAGAAATTCGCCGGCGAACGCACCGAACTGGTGATCGGCGACCGCAACGTGATCCGCGAGTTCGTCACCGTCAGCCGCGGCACCGGCAGCGGCGGCGGCATCACTCGCGTGGGTAGCGACAACTGGTTCCTCGCCTACACCCACGTCGCCCACGACTGCATCGTCGGCAACCACTGCGTGTTCTCCAACAACACCACCCTGGCCGGGCACGTGGAAGTGGGCGACCACGTGATCATCAGCGGCTTCGCCGGCGCGCACCAGTTCTGCCGCATCGGCGATCACGCCTTCCTCGGCATGGGCGCGCTGATCAACGGCGACGTGCCGCCGTTCACCATGGTCGGCGGCAATTCCCTGGGCCGCCCGCGCGGCATCAACAGCGAAGGCCTGAAGCGCCGCGGCTTCGATCCCGAGCGCGTGGCCGCGATCAAGCGTGCGTACCGCGCGCTGTACGTGGCCGGCCTGCCGCTGGCCGAGGCCAAGCACCAGTTGGCGGTGCTGGCCGAAGGCAGCGAGGACGTGCGCGCGATGCTGGAGTTCATCGAATCCAGCGAGCGGCCGTTGTTGCGATGACGGCCGGGAACGGGGAATCGGGAATGGGGAATGGGAAGAGCGGTCGCCCGCCCGGCCCCGCTGTTGCTTCGACCATTCCCCATTCCCCATTCCCCATTCCCCGCGCAGCGAAGCTGCGCATCGCCCTGGTCGCCGGCGAAGCCTCCGGCGACCTGCTGGGTGCGGGGCTGATCGAGGCGCTGCGCGCGCGCTACCCCGATGCCGAGTTCGCCGGGGTCGGTGGCGAGGCGATGCGCCAGGCCGGGTGCCAGACCTGGTTCGACGCCAGCGAGCTGGCGGTGATGGGCCTGCTGGAAGTGCTGCGGCACCTGCCGCGCCTGCTGAAGCTGCGCCGCGCGCTGCGCGAGCGGCTGCTGGCCTGGCGCCCGGACGTGTTCGTCGGCATCGACGCGCCCGACTTCAACCTGGGCGTGGAGCGCTGGCTGAAGCAGCGCGGGCTGCGCACCGTGCATTACGTCAGTCCGTCGGTATGGGCCTGGCGCGAGCAGCGCGCGGCCAAGATCGGCGCCAGCGCCGACCGGGTGCTGTGCCTGTTCCCGATGGAGCCGCCGATCTACGCCAAGCACGGCGTGGACGCGCGCTTCGTCGGCCACCCCATGGCCGATGCGATCGCGCTGCACGAAGACCGCGGCGCGGCGCGTGCGTCCCTGGGCGTGGCAGCCGACGTGCCGGTGCTGGCGGTGTTGCCGGGCAGCCGCCTGGGCGAGATCGGCAAGCTCGGCGACACCTTCTTCGCCGCCGCCGCGCAGGTGCTGCAGCAGCTTCCGGACGCGCGCGTGCTGGTGCCGGCCGCCAATGCCGCGTGCAAGGCGCTGATCGAAGAACAACTCGCGCGCTCGGCCTTGCCGGCGGCCGCCACCCAAGTGCTGGACGGCCACGCGCGCACCGCGCTGCTCGCCGCCGATGCGGTGCTGCTGGCCTCCGGCACCGCAACCCTGGAAGCCATGCTGGTGAAGCGGCCGATGGTGGTCGGCTACAAGGTCGCCCCGCTCACCTACCGCATCGTCAAGGCGCTGGGCCTGCTGAAGGTGGACCGCTACGCCCTGCCCAACATCCTCGCCGGCCGCGACCTGGCACCGGAACTGATGCAGGACGCCTGCACCCCCGACGCCCTGGCCGCCGCGCTGCTGCACTGGCTGCGCAACCCGCAGGCGGTAGCGGCGCTGCAGCCCGAATACGAACGCCTGCACCTGCTGCTGCGCCAGGACGCCTCGGCGCGCGCGGCCGATGCGGTGCTCGAATTGCTGGAGGGCTGGGAATCGGGAATCGGGAATCGGGAATCGACAGGAGCAACGGCATGAAGCGCTCCCTTCCCCCGCCGTCGCCGCAGCAGTCGCTTTTGTCCCATTCCCCATTCTCCACTCCCGATTCCCGGCTCTATGCCGGCGTCGACGAAGCCGGCCGCGGTCCCCTGGCCGGGCCGGTGGCGGTGGCGGCGGTGGTGTTCGATCCGGCGCGTACCCGCATCAACGGGCTGGACGATTCCAAGCAGCTGACCGCGGCGCGGCGCGAGACGCTGTATGCGCGCATCGTCGAGCGCGCGCTGGCCTGGCAGGTGGTGCTGATCGAGGCCGAGGAGATCGACCGGCTGAACATCTACCAGGCGACCATGCTGGGCATGCGCCGCGCGGTCGAGGGCGTGGCCCACGTGGCCGGCTTCGCCCGCATCGACGGCAACCGCGTGCCCAAGGGTCTGCCCTGCGCCGCCGAGGCGCTGGTGGGCGGCGATGCCCGCGACCGCGCGATCATGGCCGCCTCGATCGTCGCCAAGGTCACCCGCGACCGGATCATGCAGCGCCTGCACGACGAACACCCGCACTACGGCTTCGACCTGCACAAGGGCTACGCCACCCCGGCGCACCTGGCCGCACTGGCCGCGCACGGCCCCTGCATCCATCACCGGCGCAGCTTTGCGCCGGTGCGGATGGCCCTGAAAAGCCGGGACCCGGAGCCCGGGACCCGGGACCCGGAACGGCAACTGGTCGCATAGGCTCCGAATTCGACGCCACTTACCGGTGTCCACGCCGATCACGCGATGCTCCCAAGCACGTGCGCGGACGGCAGTCCTGGCTTTTGCTTTTCCGGGTCCCGGGCCCCGGGTCCCCGGTCCCGCCTCTTCCACCTGTCAAGCCTTGCCCGGCTCGCCCCCCGCCGCTACCCTGCCCGGGCATCGCTCTGGTTCCGCATGTCCACTTCCCGCTTCGCCCATCTGCACATCCACACCGAGTTCTCGCTGGCGGATTCGACCATCCGTGTGCCCGAGAAACCGGATCAGGCTGACCCGAAGAAAGCCAAGCAGGCCAACCTGCTCAGCCGCGCGGTGGAGCTGGACCTGCCCGCGCTGGCGGTCACCGACCTCAACAACCTGTTCGCGCTGGTCAAGTTCTACAAGGCCGCCGAGGGCGTGGGCATCAAGCCGATCGCCGGCGCCGACCTGCTGATCGCCGACGGCACCCAGGCGCCGTGGCGGCTGACCGTGCTGTGCCGCAATCGCGACGGCTACCTGAGCCTGTCGCGACTGCTGACCCGCGCCTGGCTGGAAGGCCACCGCAACGAAGGCGGCGTGGCGCTGCGCCCGGAATGGCTGCAGACCGGCAGCGACAACCTGTTCGCGCTGGCCGGCCGCGAGAGCCTGGCCGGGCGCCTGGCCAGCGAAGGCCGCCACGACCTGGCCGAGCAGCAACTGGCCGACTGGCAGCGCATCTTCGGCGATGGCCTGCACCTGGAACTGACCCGTACCGGCCGCGACGGCGAGGAGGCGTTCAACCAGTTCGCCCTGCACGCCGCCGGCACCCGCGGCCTGCCGGTGATCGCCAGCAACGACGTGCGCTTCCTGTACGCCAGCGACTTCGCCGCGCACGAGGCGCGCGTGTGCATCTCCTCCGGCCGCGTGCTCGACGACCCCAAGCGCCCTCGCGACTACAGCGACCAGCAGTACCTGAAGTCGGCCGAGGAGATGGCCGCGCTGTTCGCCGACATCCCCGACGCGATCGACAACACCCTGGCGCTGGCGCAACGCTGCAACATCGAGATGCAGTTGGGCACCTACTTCCTGCCCGCCTACCCGGTGCCCGACGACGAGACGCTGGACAGCTGGATCCGCAGCCAGTCGCGCGACGGCCTGGCCGCGCGACTGGAGAAGAACCCGCTGGCGCCCGGCAAGACCCGCCAGGACTACGTGGACCGGCTCGAGTTCGAGCTGGACACCATCATCAAGATGGGCTTCCCCGGCTACTTCCTGATCGTGGCCGACTTCATCCAGTGGGGCAAGAACCAGGGCATCCCGATCGGCCCGGGCCGCGGTTCCGGCGCCGGCTCGCTGGTGGCGTGGGCGCTGCAGATCACCGACCTGGATCCGCTGCCGTACAACCTGCTGTTCGAGCGCTTCCTCAACCCGGAACGCGTGTCGATGCCCGACTTCGACATCGACTTCTGCATGGATCGCCGCGACGAGGTGATCGACTACGTGGCGCGCAAGTACGGCCGCGACCGGGTCAGCCAGATCATCACCTACGGCACCATGGCGGCCAAGGCGGTGGTGCGCGACTGCGGCCGCGTGCTCGGCTTCCCGTACGGCCTGGTCGACGGCGTCGCCAAGCTGATCCCCAACATCCTCGGCATCACGCTGAAGGATGCGATGGGCGAAGGCAAGGACAGCGAGATGGCCTCGCCGGAGCTGATCCAGCGCTACCAGGCCGAGGACGACGTCCGCGACCTGATGGACCTGGCGCGGCAGCTCGAGGACCTCACCCGCAACGCCGGCAAGCACGCCGGTGGCGTGGTGATCGCGCCGACGCCGCTGTCCGACTTCTGCCCGCTGTTCGCCGAACACGACGTCGACAATTTCGGCAAGAACCCGGTCACCCAGTTCGACAAGGACGATGTCGAGCAGGTCGGCCTGGTCAAGTTCGACTTCCTCGGCCTGCGCACCCTGACCATCATCGACTGGGCGGTGAAGGCGATCAACGTGCGCCACGCGCGCGCCGGCGTCCCGCCGGTGGAGATCGCCGCGATCCCGCTCGACGATGCGCCGACCTACAAGGGCATCTTCGCCTCGGGCAACACCGGCGCGGTGTTCCAGTTCGAATCCTCGGGCATGCGTCGGCTGCTGAAGGACGCCCGCCCCGACCGCTTCGAGGACCTGATCGCGCTGGTCTCGCTGTACCGCCCCGGCCCGATGGACCTGATCCCCTCGTTCAACGCGCGCAAGCACGGGCAGGAGGAGATCGTCTATCCCGATCCGCGCACCGAAGCGATCCTGAAGGACACCTACGGCATCATGGTGTACCAGGAGCAGGTGATGCAGATGGCGCAGATCGTCGGCGGCTACTCGCTGGGCGGCGCCGACCTGCTACGCCGCGCGATGGGCAAGAAGGTGCCGGCGGAAATGGCCAAGCACCGCGAGATCTTCCGCGAGGGCGCGGCCAAGGGCGGCGTCGGCGAGGCCAAGGCCGACGAAATCTTCGACCTGATGGAGAAGTTCGCCGGCTACGGCTTCAACAAGTCGCACGCCGCCGCCTACGCGCTGGTCAGCTACCAGACCGCGTGGCTGAAACGCCATTACCCGGCCGAGTTCATGGCGGCCACGCTGTCCTCGGACATGGACAACACCGACAAGGTCGTCGGCTTCCTCGACGAGGTGCGCAACCTCGGCCTGACCGTGCTGCCGCCGCGCATCAACGCCTCGGCCTACATGTTCGAGGCGGCCACGCCGGACACCATCCAGTACGGCCTGGGCGCGATCAAGGGCGTGGGCCGCGGCGCCTGCGAGGCGATCGTGGCCGAGCGCGAGCGCGGCGGCGAGTACGCCTCGCTGCTGGATTTCTGCACCCGCGTGGAATCGGCCAAGCTCAACAAGCGCACCCTCGAGGCGATGATCAACGCCGGCGCGATGGACGGGCTGGGCGCCAACCGCGCCACGCTGATGCTGCAGCTGCCGGAGGTGATGAAGGCCACCGAGCAGATGGCGCGCGAGCGCGCCTCCGGGCAGAACTCGCTGTTCGGCGGCGCCGACACCAGCGCCCCGGCGCTGCGCCTGGACCTGCCGGAGAGCAAGGAATGGCCGCTGGGCCAGTTGCTGGCCGGCGAACGCGAGACGCTGGGCTTCTACCTCAGCGGCCATCCGTTCGATCCGTACCGCGACGAAGTGCGCGAACTGGTCGGCTGCGACCTGAGCGCGCTGGAGAAGATCTGCGCGCAATCCGGCGGCGGCCGCGGCGGTGGCGACGGCGAGAAGCGCGCCTGGCGCCCGGAGGTCAGCGCGATCCTCGCCGGCCAGGTGGTCGGCGTGCGCCGCAAGGGCGACAGCCAGGTGTTCGTGCAACTGGAGGACGGCCGCGGCCGCATCGAGTGCAGCGCGTTTTCCGACGCCATCGCCGAGTTCGGCCACCTGCTGACCCGCGACCGCATCCTCATCGTCAAAGGCGGTGTGCGCGAGGACGAATTCAACGGCGGTTATGCGATGCGCATCCGCCAGTGCTGGGACTACGAACAGATCTGCACGCACCACGCGCAGCGCCTGTCGCTGCGCCTGGACCTGCGCCAGCGCAGCGCCTGGCCGCGCATCGACGGCCTGCTTGCCCGCCACCGCCCGGGCAAGACCCCCCTGCGCCTGGACCTGCTGCTGCAGTCGGCGCAGGGCGGCATCGCCGGCATGCTCGACCTCAACGGCAGCCATTCGGTGCGCGTGGACCCGCAACTGCTAGACGCCCTGCGTGGCGACCCAGCGGTGCGCGCGGTGAAGGTCAAATACAACCCGCCATGGGCGAACTGAGCCTGGCGCGCAGCGCGGCGCGCCCGTTGCGCATGACCGAAGGAAGGAGGCCGCGATGAAGACCGTGCTGTTCCCGTTCGCTGCCGCGCTCGCGCTGGCGGCGTGCTCCTCGTCCAAGGTCGACTTCCAGATCGACAACCCCACCACCGCGCCGCTGTCGATCACGCTCGACGGCAAGACCCTGCAGGTGCCGGCGCAGCAGGCGCAGCCGGTGACGTTGGCGGCCGGCGAGCACGACCTGCGCAGCGAACGCCTGGGCGATGTGCGCTTCATCGTCTACGCCGATACCAGGGGCGGGCTGATCAATCCGACCCTGAGCGAGTACGTGACCGCGAACGCGATCTACCTCACCGGCCCGGACAAGGCGAAGAACTTCGGTTCGATCAACGCGCGGATCGAACTGAACGGCGTCACCTTCGAAGGCCCGTTCAAACAGACCCACAACCTGTTCATCGACAAGGACTGGACCTTCGGCGTGCGCGAGCCGTTCCCGGATGAGCAGGTCGTCGCGCATGTCGATCCCAGCGGCGGCAAGATCTCCAGCAAGATCTTCACTGCGCCGGACTTCATCGCCTACGTCGAGACCGGCATGGGCCAGCCCGGCGCGTTCGAGCGCGCGCGGCCGGGCCGTTACGTGACGCCGCGCTTCGCGCTGGAGAAGACCCCGGCGACGTTGCCGCCGCTGGACCCGGCCTACGAGGCCCATGCCGGCCCGCTGCGCGCGCTCTACGCGCGCCACCTGCGCGCGACCAGCGCCGACGCGCAGCGTGCCCTGCGCAAGGAAGCCTTCCAGGCGCAGATGGCGTTCACCACCGCCACCGCGACGCTGGGCGCCTCGCTGCCGCCCTCGGCCAACGAGGCCTGCAACACCTTCGTGCACGCCTTCGGCGAGCTGACCGGGCGCAGTGCGCTGGTCGTTCCCTGAGCCGCCGCCGCCCCCGGCCAGCCGCGCCCCGCCGGCCTTTCCACACCGGAGCGTACGGGCAGTTGCCGTACATTCGGCTAAGCTTCCCCACCTTTGATCCATCCGACGGCTTCCAATGAACCCGAACTACCTCGACTTCGAGCAACCCATCGCCGATCTGGAAGCCAAGATCCAGGAACTGCGCAACGCCAGCACCGGCCCGGCGGTCAACGTCGACGCCGAGGTGGGTGCGCTGGAAGACAAGCTGCGGGTGCGCACCGCGCAGATCTTCCGCGACCTGTCCTCGTGGCAGATCTCGCAGTTGGCGCGGCATCCGCAGCGCCCGTACACGCTGGACTACATCAACGTGTTCTGCGACGAGTTCCAGGAACTGGCCGGCGACCGCGCGTTCGCCGACGACAAGGCCATCGTCGGCGGCCTGGGCCGCATCGATGGCCGCGCGGTGGTGATCATCGGCCACCAGAAGGGCCGCGACACCAAGAGCAAGATCGCGCGCAATTTCGGCATGCCGCGCCCGGAGGGCTACCGCAAGGCGCTGCGCCTGATGAAGCTGGCCGAGCGCTTCAAGCTGCCGCTGCTGACCTTCATCGACACCCCCGGCGCCTACCCCGGCATCGGCGCCGAGGAGCGCGGCCAGAGCGAAGCGATCGCGCGCAACCTGCTGGAGATGGCCGAGCTGAAGGTGCCGGTGATCTGCACCGTGATCGGCGAAGGCGGCTCCGGCGGCGCGCTGGCGATCGGCGTGGGCGACCGCACCCTGATGCTGGAATACGGCACCTATTCGGTGATCTCGCCGGAAGGCTGCGCCTCGATCCTGTGGAAGGACGCCTCCAAGGCCAAGGATGCCGCCGAACAGCTCGGCCTGACCGCCAAGCGCCTGTCCGCGCTGGGCCTGGTCGACAAGGTGATCCGCGAACCGATCGGCGGCGCCCACCGCAACCCCACGCAGATGGCCAAGCGCCTGAAGGCGGTCCTGCTCAACGAACTGGACGCCCTGGAACAGCTGCCGATCGAGCAGTTGCTGGAGAAGCGCTACGCGCGTCTGCGCAGCTACGGGGCGTACGAAGCGGCCTGATCGCGACACAAGGAAGCGTTGTCCATGAATCCCATCGTCCTGCTGTCGCTGGCCTTGCAGTTGGCCTGCTGCGTGCACGTGGTGCGCAGCGGCCGCCCGCTGTATTGGATCTTCATCCTGCTGATCTTTTCGTATCTGGGGATCCTGATCTACGTGATCGCCGAACTGCTGCCGGAGTGGCGCAACGATCCGCGCGCGCGCCGCCACCTGCGCAAGGTCGGCGCCACACTCGATCCGAACCGCGACAAGCGCACCGCCGGCAATCGCCTGGAACTGGCCGACACCGTGGACAACCGCCGGCAACTGGCCGAGGTGCACCTGGATAACGGCGAGTACGCGCAGGCGGCCGAGGTGTTCGAGAGCGGCTTGCGCGGCATCCACCGCGACGACCCCGGACTACTGCTCGGACTGGCCAAGGCGCAGTTCGGCCTGGACCAGCCGGCCGCGGTGAAAGCCACGCTGGACCGGCTGATCGCCGCCAACCCGCAGTTCCGCTCGCAAGACGGCCACCTGCTCTACGCGCGCGCCACCGAGGCGCTGGGCCAGACCGACGCGGCGCTGGAGGAATACGCCGCGCTCGCCGACGACTACCCCGGCGAAGAAGCGCGCGTGCGCTACGCGCAACTGCTGCAGCGCGCGGGCCAGCCGCAGCGCGCCGGAGAAGTGTTCAACGAAGTACTGAAGCGCTCCAGCCTGGCCCCGCGCTACTACCAGCGCGACCAACGCCAGTGGATCGACCTGGCCCGCAGCGAACTGAAGCAACTCGACAGCCGCAACGCCTAGCTGCTGGCGCAAACCCGGAAAGGGTCGGAAACGGGGACTTTCGAATCCCCAATCCCAAATCCCCAATCCCCGCTCAAAACGGCTTGGCCAGCACCAGCCAGATCACCACCAGCAGCGCCAGCACCGGCAGCTCGTTGAACAGGCGCAGCGCGCGCGAGGACGGCAGCGCGCCGGCCTGGCCGACGCGCTTGAGCCAGCGGCCGGTGAAGATGTAGTAGGCCAGCATCAGCGCGACCAGGCCGAGCTTGGCGTGCAGCCAGCCGCTGTGGCCGGGCGCGACCATGGTCGGGAAGTCCGGCAGCACCTTGTAGCCCAGCCACAGGGTCAGCCCCAGCACTAGCGCCAGCCCGAACATGCTGTGGCCGAAGCGGTACAGGCGCCGGCCCATCAGCGCCAGGCGCTCCTGCACCTGCGGCTGGCCCGCGCTCTCGGCGACGTTGACCAGGATCCGCGGCAGGTAGAACACCGCCGCCATCCATGCGATCACGAACAGCAGATGCAGGGACTTGATCCACAGGTAGAGTTGCATGCGCTGGCTCCGTGTCGCTGGCGTAGGATGTGCGGCCATTTTCGCCGATTCGTCCGGCGCCCGCACGGACCACACGCCCGCATGGACAAACAGTACGACGCCGACTACTTCCAGCGCTGGTATCGCCGCGACGGCATCGGCGATGCCGCGCGCCTGGCGCGCAAGGTCGCGCTCGCCGTGGCCCAGGCCGAGTACTACCTGGAACGGCCGATCCGCAGCGTGCTCGACATCGGCTGCGGCGAAGGCGCCTGGCGCGCGCCGCTGCTCAAGCTGCGGCCGAAGCTGCGCTATCTCGGCTTCGACAGCAGCGACTACGCGGTCGCCCGCTACGGCCGCCACCGCAACCTGCACCCGGCGCGCTTCGGCGATTTCGCCTGGCTGCGGCCGTGCGCGCCGGTGGACCTGCTGGTGTGCTCGGACGTGCTGCACTACGTGCCCAGCCGCGAACTGCGCCAGGGCCTGCCCGGCCTGGTGGAGCTGTGCGGCGGCGTGGCGTTCCTGGAGACCTTCGCCGCCGAGGACGATTTCGACGGCGACCACGCCGGCTTCCAGCCCCGCGCGGCGCGCTGGTACCGGCGCCAGTTCGGTGCGCTCGGGCTGCGCCCGGTGGGCAGTCATTGCTGGCTGGCGCCAGCGCTGGCGGGCGATGCGGCGGCCCTGGAGACGATTGGTCTGGTGCCCCATTAAGGTGCAAACCGCGCGGATGCGTTATGCTGCACGGCAGCATACGCTCAGGATGGAAACACCGGCATGCTCTACCAGTGGCACGAACTGACCCGTAACCTGCTCGCCCCCTGGGTGCACCAGGCCGAAGCCAACGCCAAGATCTTCTCCGACCCCAACAGCCTGTGGTCGACGCTGCCCGGCGCCGAGCGCCTGGCCGCCAGCAACGAGTTGATGCACCGCCTGGGCAAGGACTACGAGAAGCCGGCCTGGGCGCTGGACCATGTCGAGGTCGACGGCCACGCCCTGCCGATCGTCGAGCAGGAAGTGCTGCGCAAGCCGTTCTGCCGCCTGCTGCGCTTCAAGCGCTTCAGCGACGACGCCAAGGTCGTGGACGGACTCAAGAAGCAGCCGGCCGTGCTGGTGGTGGCGCCGCTGTCCGGCCACCACGCCACGCTGCTGCGCGACACCGTGCGCACCCTGCTGCGCGACCACAAGGTCTACGTCACCGACTGGATCGACGCGCGCATGGTGCCGCAGTCCGAAGGCGACTTCGGCCTGGACGACTACGTGCGCTACGTGCAGGACTTCATCCGCCACATCGGCGCCGAATCGCTGCACGTGATGAGCGTGTGCCAGCCGACCGTGCCGGTGCTGGCCGCGGTGTCGCTGATGGCCGGACGCGGCGAGACCACGCCGCGCTCGCTGGTGATGATGGGCGGGCCGATCGACGCGCGTCGCAGCCCCACCGAGGTCAACAACCTGGCCACGCGCAATCCGCTGTCCTGGTTCGAGCACAACGTCATCCATACCGTGCCGCCGGCCTATCCCGGCCACGGCCGCGCCGTCTACCCGGGCTTCCTGCAGCACATCGGCTTCCTGGCGATGAATCCGAGCCGGCACTTCATGTCGCACTGGGATTTCTACGCCAACCTGGTCAAGGGCGACCTGCAGGACGCCGAGGCGCACCGCCGCTTCTACGACGAGTACAACGCGGTGCTGGACATGCCGGCCACCTACTACCTGGACACCATCCGCGTGGTGTTCCAGGAATTCCTGCTGCCGCGCGGCGAATGGGTGATCGACGGCGAACGCGTCGACCCGGCCGCGATCCGCGACACCGCGCTGCTCAGCATCGAAGGCGAACTGGACGACATCTCCGGCCTGGGCCAGACCGCCGCCGCGCAGGACCTGTGCACCGGCATTCCCGCCGCGCGCCGCCAGCACCTGGAAGTGCAAGGCGCCGGCCATTACGGCATCTTCAGCGGCCGTCGCTGGCGCGACATCGTGTATCCGCAGGTGCGCAGCTTCATCGCCGCCAACGCCGGCGCCAGCCGCGCGTCGGCGGCCGGCAACGTCACCCCGCTCAAGCGCCGCGGCAGCCGCAAGGCCGGCTGAGCCGCGTCGCGCCCGCGGCCGGCGGTCGCCGGCCGCGACGCCTCGTCATTGCCCCGTGCTGTGCACCAGTAGTTGCTTGGCCAGCAGGCCGTGCAGCTTGCCGACGGCCCGCGCCAGGTGCAGCGTGACAAAGAGCAACACGACACCCAATGCGGTGGACAGCGGCAGCAGCCACAGACCTGCACCGGCGGCGCCGAGATCGCCGAACGCCACGCCAAGATAGAAGTGCTCGGGGAACAGCAGGCCCAGTGGTGCCGCGGCCAACCCCAGCGCGGTGCTGAGCAGGGTGACGAACACGGTGAAGTAGGCGATCCCCAGCGGCAGCATCAGCAGGAAATACAGCATCGTGGTCCAGGTGCGCGCATCGGTGAACATCTGCCCGATGCGCTGCAGCCACGGCTGTTGCGGCGCGCTGTACAGCGGCCGGCGTGGCATGCGCTCGCCCAGCAGGACTTCCACCACGCGGCCCTCCACCAGCGACAGCAGCCGCACCGACCCGAAGAACAGCACCAGCAGCGGCACCCCGACGATCAGGATCAGCAAGCCCGCCGACACGCTGACGCCGGTCACCAGCCAGGTGAAGTAGAAGATGCCGGTAACCAGCGACAGCAGCATGTAGAACAGGCTGCCGTAGGCGCGCGGGTCGGCGACCACGCCGAAGAAGCGGCCGGGCAACGATTTGCGCCTGGGCGGCGCCGGCGGCTTCAGCGCGCGGCTCACCGTGACCTCGGTCTCGCGGTAGATCTCGGCCACTTCCTCCGGTGCGCCGTAGCTGCCGGCGACGCCGGCGATGACCTCGGCCTCGCTCTTGCCGGGCTGCTCGGCCAGTTCCGAACGCAGGTATTCCTCCGCGTCGTACAGCGCGTCCTGGACCAGCGCGGGGTCGGCGCCGCCCAATGCCGCGCGCAGTTGCGCCAGGTAGTCGGGAATGGTGGTCGGCAAGGGCCGCGGTGCGGTGTGTGCGCTGCTCATTCTGAAATCCCCTTCAGCACGGAATCGACGGAATCGCGGGTGGCGCGCCACGCCGCGGCCCATTGCCGCAGCGTGGAAAGACCCGCCGCGGTGATGCGGTAGTAACGCCGTGGCGGCCCCGCCACCGACGGCTCGACATGGCTGGACAGCAGGCCGGCCGCCTCCAGGTTGCGCAGCACCGGATACAGCGCGCTCTGCTTGCCGCTGAGCACGCCCTCGCCCACCTGCTCCAGGCGCTTGGCGATCAGGTAGCCGTACAGCGGCGCCTCGGCCGCAGCCAGGACCGCCAGCAGGGCCAGCGACACGGTGCCGGCACTCAGCTCCTTCTGGAATTTCTTCAGCTGCGCATCCGGCTCGACCATGACGCCCTCGCTAGGTTGAGGTGGATACTAGTGCAGAGTTCGACATAGCCCCCTGTGCCGTTGGTCATGTGCGCCGCCCTGCCCGGCGCCGCGGCGGCAAACGTTTCGACAACGTCGCGCTGGCTACACTGCGGGGCCTTCCTTTGTGCATGCCATCCAGGAGGTCACGCATGAGTTCCCCGCAGCCCGGGCAGGCCACCGACGCCAGCTTCGCCGGTTCCGGCAACCAGTTCTCCAACGGCCCGATCAAATGGGATCCCGCCGCCGGCTCCGCCTCGGTCGAGTCCAGCCGGAACGTCGTGGAAGCCAGGCGCGGTCCGCTGGAATACGCGGTCGTGCAGACCGGCAAGGTCGGTGCTGGCAGCAAGCAGGACAACGGCAACACCGTGTTCAACGTGGAAATGGAGTTCACCCAGGGCCAGCGCATCGGCGGCTCCTTCAAGGCCGGACGCCTGGCCGCCGACGGCAGCCTGAGCCAGGTCGCTGGCGAACGCGGCCGCTACGAGGTCAGCCTGCCCGGCAAGGCCAATGCCGAGGCCGCCGCCCAGGTCAATCCCTTCAACCCGCTGACCATTCCGGTGGGCGGCAGCGTCAAACTCGATGGTCAGGTGTTCGCCAAGACCTCGATGGAGGCCGCCTTCCGCGGCTTCGCCACGTCCAGCGAGCGGACCGACGCGACCGGCCTGAGCTACGCCGCGCAGCGCCTGGACGACAACCGCGTCCGCGTGGCAGTCGGCCCGACCCAGGCCGTGGAACAACTCCAGGCAGTGGGGCTGAAGACCAGCGTGGCGCAGGCCATGCTCGGCCGCCAGGACGCGCTCGGCCAGGCGACCATGCGCACCGCCACCTTCGACCTGCGCGAGCCGCAGGCGCAAGCCGCCTATCGCGACTTCCTGGCCAGCGGCAAGCTCGCCGCCAACGTACCCGGCGTCAGCGACGTACAGAAGGTCGAAAGCCTCACGATGAGTTCGGAAACCCGTGCCCAACTCGCGGTAGGCCCGTTCAAGGCCGAGCTGGGCGGCCAGCGCAACACCGGGGAGAACGTGCGCACCACCTATGCCGACGGCAGCTACAGCGTGGTCGGCAAGGTGCAGTACGCCGGCAACGTGCCGATGACCATGACCCGCCAGTTCGACGCCGCGAACAACGAGCGCGTGGACGAACGCAGCTACCAGTTCAAGTTCGACAAGGTCGACGAGAACCAGGCGCAACTGCTCAACTCGGTGCTCACCGGCAAGGCCGGTGCCGCGGGTCCGGCGAAGGCCGGCCAGGACCTCACCCTGCACTTCTCCGAGCGGCAGATGGATGCGCTGCGTCAGCAGTACCAGCGCGCAGCGCAGGCCAGCCCGATGACCGCGCACGAGGCGGCGCAGTACGCCAAGCAAAGTCCGCAGGACTTCGCGATCGGCCTGGCGCGCAACCTTGGCAATTCCCAGTACGGCCTGAGCGAGCGCCTGTTCCGCGTGGCCGACAGCGCCGGCGGCACGCCGGGCGGCGATCTGCAACGCATCGACGCCAAGGCCGAAACGCCAGAGCAGAAGTCGCCGACGGCGCCGACACGCGCCACCGGCAGCGGGCCGGAGCCGCACGCCGCTGCCGCCGCCGACCCGCGGCAACAGGCGATGCAGCAGGCGATCGAGCGCAAGCTCACCCCGTACGATGCCAACGTCGCCAGCAACTTGCTGCTGGCAGCCAGGCGCGATGGCCTGACCCAGGTCGATCACGTGCTGCGCAACGACAACGGCCGCGTGTTCGCGGTGCAGGGCGACCCCGGCGCCGGCGACAAGCGGGTGGCCTACGTGGACGCCGCGCAGGCGGCCACCATCCCGGCGGCGGAAAGCGCCAGGCAACTGGCCGCGCTGCCGCCGCTGCCGAACCAGGCGCCAGTGCAGGACACACAGGAACCGCAGAAGCGCGCGCTGTCGTAGACAGCGCTGTCGGCGGCACGGCGGTCGCGCCATGCCGCCGGCACATTGGCAGCGGCCGCCGCTTCGGTGAGAATCGGGCGCTCACCGACCGGGCCGCCCTCATGCCGCTGCGCACTTCCCTGCTCGCCCTCGCGTTGTCGCTGTCCACCTTCGCCGCGTCGGCCGGGGCACCGCCGCCGGCCGTGCCCTACCGCAGCCCGCAACAGATCCTGGACGCATCCAAGCCCAGCGACTGGCGCACGCTGGATCCGGCCAACACGCTGTACCTGGAGCTGGACACCGGCCGGGTGATCATCGAACTGGCACCGGCGTTCGCGCCGCAGCACGTCGGCAACATCCGCACCCTGGCCCACGAGCACTTCTGGGACGGCCTGAGCATCTACCGCGCGCAGGACAATTTCGTGGTGCAGTTCGGCGACCCCGACGGCGAGGAGCCGGGCAAGGCCAGGTCGCTGGGCAGTGCCAAGACCCACCTGCCCGCCGAATTCCAGCGCCCGGCCGCGGGCCTGGCGTTCCAGCCCCTGCCCGACCGCGACGGCTGGGCGCCGCAGGTGGGCTTCGTCGACGGCTTTCCGGTGGCGCGCGATCCCAAGGCCGGCACCGCCTGGCTGGCGCATTGCTACGGCACGCTCGGCGCCGGCCGCAACAACGACGAAGACAGCAGCATCGGCGCCGAACTGTACGTGGTCACCGGGCAGTCGCCGCGGCAACTGGACCGCAACATCACCGTGGTCGGCCGCGTGGTCAAGGGCATGGAACTGCTCAGCGTGATCCCGCGCGGGCCGGACCCGATGGGCTTCTACGAAAAACCCGAACAACGCACCCCGATCCGCGCCATCCGCTTGGCCAGCGACGTGCCGGAGAACGAGCGCACCCCGCTGCAATTGCTGCGCACGGATACGCGCACCTTCCGCGAGGTCGTCGAGGCGCGACGCAACCGCCGCGACGCGTTCTACAAGCGGCCTGCCGGGCACATCGACCTGTGCAATGTGCCGCTGCCGGTGCGTACGCCGCCGAAGTGACGCGTCATGCGCGCGCCGGACGGTGTGCGCTCAGGCGCCGCCGACGCTGCGCCGCTGCGGTTGCTGCGCGTGCAGGAAGCGGGTGAACAGTTCGCGCGGCTGCTCCACGCCGCACTCGGCCAGCAGCATGGCGATGTTGCCGCGGTGGAAAGCGCCATGCGCGAGCACGTGGAACAGCATTTCCTCTCGGCTCATGCGGCCGGCATCGCCATCGGTGAAATGGAACGCCAGTGTCTGCTGCAAGGCGGGCGCGTCGATCCGGGCGACATAGTCGGCATACCACCGGTCCGATTCGGCCACCGCCGCACCCAGCGCCTCCAGTTCCGGCGTCTGCGGCGTATTGCTCGCGGTGAACGCATGCGTGCCGCCCTCCAGGTGCGCAGCGAAGATCCGGTCCACCACGTAGGTATGGTTCAACAGCCGGATCGCGCGCTGCCGCTGCGCCGGATACGCGACCGCATCGATCTGCGCCAGCGACTGCAGCAGTTCGGCGTTGGCCCAGGCCTTGAAGGCAAACTGCGCTGCGAGCAGGGAATCGGTCATTGCGTCGTTCTCAGGCAAAGGGGTGACACGGCAATTGCGGCGCGCCGACGTCCTCGCGCACGCCTGCCAGTTGCGCCGCTACCGCGCGCGCTGGCTGAAGGCGACGCTGCCCAGGATCAGCATGCCGGCCAGCAACATGGTCCAGGTCAGCGGCTCGCCGAGGATGGCCCAAGCCAGCAACGCGCCGAACACCGGGACCAGGTAAGTCACCGTCGACGCGCGCGCCGGGCCGATGCGCTGGATCAGCCGGTAGTACAACAGGAACGCCAGGCCGGTGCAGAGCACGCCCAGGCCGCCGGCGCAGGCCCAGGCGGCGGCCGGCACCGGTGCGGCCGGCCAGTGCGTCCAGGCCAGCGGCGCCAGCAGCAACGCGCTGCAGCCCAGCGTCGACGCCGCCGCCGCGGCCGGCGGCAGATCGCTCATGTGCCGCTTCACCAGGCTGTAGCCGATGCCGTACAGCAGGGAGGCAGTGGTGCCGGCCAGCGCGGCGGGGCCCACGCTGATGCCGGCCGACTTGCCGGTGGCGAGCACCACGATGCCGGCGAAGCCGATCAACAGCGCCAGCGCGCGACGCGTGCCGATCTTCTCGCCGAAGAACAGGAAGGCGATCAACGCGGTGAACAGCACGGTCATCGCGTTGCAGATCGCGCCGATCGCCGCCGGCGCGTGTTGCGCGCCCCAGGCGAAGAGCAGGAACGGCAGCGCCGAGTTGAGCAAGCCGATCGCCGCCAGGGTCGGCCAGCGCCGCAACGGGAAGCGCGCCCGCGCCAGCCACAGGAACGGCAGCAGCACCGCCGCGCCCAGCGCCAGGCGCAGTTCCACCAGCGCGTAGGCGCCGAACTGCGGCGCGGCCACGCGCATGAACAGGAACGAGCAGCCCCAGACGACGCCGAGGAAACCCAGTTCCAGCGGCGTGCGCCAGTCACGGGCGGGCGCGCCGTCGGATGCGGAGGCAGCAGCGGCGGAGGCGATGGCCGGCTGCAGGGAAGGATCGGAGGTGGGCATGGAAGAGGCTCGCGGTCGATCGGACACGCGCCGCAGCGGTCGTGCGACGCCACGCATCCGCTGCCGGCTGAGGACGCCGGGCGGCGCATCCGCACCGACTCCGCATCACCGCTGCCCGCCGCGCATGTCGTGTTCGGCTGCCAGCATCGCCCTGCGCCACGGGGCCGACAAGCGCGTAGTATCGTCGCGAGCCACAAATCTGCCGCGTGCCTGCTCATGCAACTGCGCCCGTCCCTGCTGCCCGCACTCGGCGTGTTCGCCGCCGCGGCGCGCCACCAGAACTTCGCCCATGCCGCGGAGGAACTGCATCTCACCGCCAGCGCGGTCAGCCACCATGTGCGGCGCCTGGAAGCCCTGCTCGGCGCCACGCTGTTCCAGCGCCACGCGCGTGGGGTCAAGCTGACCGCCGAAGGCCGGCAACTGGCCGATGCCGCCAGCGCGGCGCTGGCCGACATCGCCGCGGTCGCCGGCAACCTGCATCCGCAGGCCGACACCGCGCCTCTGCGCCTCACCACGCTGCGCTCGCTCTCGTACTGCTGGCTGCTGCCACGCCTGCCGCGCTTCTGCCAGGCCTATCCGCACGTGCGGCTGGACATCCAGACCGATGCGGCGTTCTCGCGCTTCGAGGAGGGCGGCCCGGATCTGGGCATCCGCTACGGCCAGGGCGCCTGGCCGGGCCTGACCTCGCACCATCTGATGGACGACGAACTGTTCCCGGTCGCCTCGCCCGCCCTGCCGCAACTGGCGACGCTGCGCCGACCCGAGCAGATCGCGCAGTTGCCGCTGCTCACCGACATGTCGCCACAGGGCTGGCGCGACTGGTTCCGCGCCGCCGGCGTGCGCGGCGTGGCGCTGCCGCCCATGCACACCTTCAACGACAGCACCGATGCGATGCGCGCGGCGGTGTACGGCGTGGGCGCGGTGCTGGCACGCAAGCACATCGCCCAGCCCTACCTGCAGCGTTACGAACTGGTGCGTCTGCCCGGCCCGGCGCTGACCGCGCGCTATTCCTACTACATCGTGCATCCGACCCACCGCCTGCTCAGCCCGGCCGCCAGCCACTTCGTCGACTGGCTCAAGCGCGAGGCGCTGGACGAGCGCACGCCGATGCCGGCGC